>CAYMYT010000017.1:5134-11347 GCA_964394755.1 uncultured archaeon | reverse complement strand
GAACATGTTAGAGTGCCTCCAACACTTGTTGCATATTCTCCGGTATTACAAGCACCAGGAAACTGAGTCAAGCGTCCCCAAGGTACGTTACCTGTTACAAGGTCCCAAGGCACAGTACCACCTATTAATGTACCTTTTAAATTAAGATTTCCAGTGATGTTGACATTGCCATCAGTATTTATTCTTAGTCTACTTTCTCCTTTGGTAAAGAAATCAATTCCATAGTAACCTGAAAGATATGCATTGAAACCATTTTCACCGTTACCATCATTATAATTGTGCCATCCCAATCCATAGTTGTTTATGTATTGGCCATCATACAAAAAATCATCATCTGACCTCACTGTAATCCCAGGAGAATTATCATTGCTACCATTTGCAATCGGTATCTTTATAGTACCATTAACATCTAATTTCTCTGCTGGATTCTTTGTTGACATACCTATACCAACATTGCCACCTACAAAACTCAGATAATTTGCCAAACTTTCACCAGCATCATGTATCTGATCCAATTGATGAGAAACACTACTATGTACAGCGTATACTAAATTTACATTCACGCTTAGTACAGCAAGAAAAATAGCCAGTAGAGCAATATACCGCATTCATTTATTTGCTTGCTACGGTTAATAAAGTTTTATTGCTAAATCTATTATGGTATACTTGCAATAGCTTCATTCCCTATACAAGGATCTGCAGCTATCCTAACAAAACTAGGTTTTCTATCATCACCTGTAGGAATTGATATAAAATCAATATCACCTGGTGACAAAAATTGTGGAACACTTGAATCTATAGGGTAAGGCTCCTTCTTTGGATAAATCTTAAATGGTTCTCCATCACTATACTCAAGAGTTGTTACAAAATTACTTAGATTAACATTTCTTCCAAGATTACGCATTCTTGCGCTGATTGTACCACCACTAAAACTTACAGAGTTGATATCAAGAGCACCTAGACATGCTGTAGAAGGCTCTATTTCAGCCAACTTTCCTTTGGTGAATTTGTCTGCCCATGTTGCAAGTATACCTGCTATAGCAACAGTAAATGCTATAAGTAGAATCGCTGCAACCAATGGTGATATTCCTTTCATTTCATCACTTTACTCTAGACTTTTAATGAATATATTATCTTATCACATATTGTTTAGATATATATATTAAATATGTAATACTCTATTCTTTACCAAGGTTATTTAAATATCTTACATTTCTACTAGCCACAAATTGGTGTACCTGTAAAAGTATCACCTACGCCTCCACAATCTGTACTAACAGCAATTTGTGAAAATGTTGAACAGCTTATTATCCCGCTTGAAAAGCTCAGTGCTGTTATCGATCCTACTGGAAGGCTCACAGGTACCGTAGCTCCAACATTACCCCCTGTCTTGCTTATATATTGAGCGCCTGTTATTGTAACATTTTTGAAACCATTATTTTTTACAATTGCGCTTGATGAACTACCTGTAATATAGACTGTATCTATGCTTACCCTAGCAGAACCGCACCCTACAGCTGTTATTGTTGAATCTGACACCGACTCTGAAGTTGTTCTTGTTAGTGTTGCCATCCAACCAAAAACTAACAAGCCGATAGAAATAACAAATGCTACAAGAATGACAGCTGCAACTATAGGAGATATACCTTTCATAGATAATTAATCAGTTTAGCATCAATAAATAGATTTCATATATTATTCAAACGTTCTTTGGAAGGTTATGATCAAGATGTTTTGTCAAACATCTTGATCATCCTCGAATACGCACAACGTATTCAGGATCTTGTATTCCTGTGAAATATTAGGAATACCAGATCTCAGAAATCTTATAGGTTTCTGCAGACAAGAAAGGATCCTATTATCTTACATTTTTTATCTCAACAACAACGAAGTCTGCACCAGAAAACAATGTATAAAATATGTCATACTGAACTGAAGAGTTTACATAGAATTGTGTGGTGCACAACGGCAGTCCATTTCCAGTTCTGAGTAGTTTGCTGAAGCCTGTACCTGCAGATGTACTAGGGTCATCATTTATAATTATAGAAGAATCATTTATCTGCATATTCTTGTTGGAAAGCTTTTCTGTCATGCTCAATATATTTCTGCTTGTATTCACTATTCCTGATACCTTCTGCAATTCAATCTTTAGAAATCCATTTTCCATCGAGATATTACTATCAGTTTTGCATGAAACATCATTGCCTGATATTAAAAAGAGATTTCCAGAAATCTTTCTTGACAAATATTCCTGAATATTTGCATCAGATACAAATTTTAATTGTATTGAATTACTGTCAGACATAATCTCAATGTCTTCATTTTCAACATCAAATCTATATACTCTTGATGCCCCTACACCCTCCTGAGCAATATCTTGTATAAGATTATTCAAAAAACGCATGTTTTTTTCATATTCCTGAAATCTGTTTGCATCCTGAGATACTTGCAGTACAGGAACTCCGATATTAAGCACAAGACTAATTGAAATCACTCCTATGAGTATGACAATTACAAGAGCAACAATATAATTCATACAACATCCCTTTGTATCATCATACGACATCCCTTTGTATCATCATACGACATCCCTTTGTATCATCATACGACATCCTTTCCTCTTACCATCATATCAGAATTCTCAAATATTATATCAATAAAACCTGATGTAGAATTTGCATCAGCTTTAAACTTCTCAACAGTTTGAGTGGTATTCGAACCCTGCATCCTATATGACAGTGTTATATTCACATTCTGTGCTGCTGAAGCAAAATCAAACGTCCTATTTAATTTATCTTGTAGCAGACTTACTGCAGAAGATGGTGCTGAGTCCGTTGCATTAAGTGTTACATTTATCTTATCTTTCAGGAAATTCCCTATTGTCACAGAATAGACTGAATTATTTGACCAAACAAAAATATAGAGCATTCTAACATCATGTTCATTTCTTAGATAATTAGAAAAGTTTGCAAGACTAGAAATACCTGTAGCATTGCTTTTCGCTGTACCCATTATATATTTGTATTCGGCCATTACGTTATTTAGTTGCTTATCAAGAAAATTACTTTCCTGTACACTTAATTCTTGGGTATTACCAAGAAGCATCTTAAAAGAGATGATGCCAACTACTAGGAGTATTGCTGCAATTATAAGGAGTTGTCCTTTCATATATATTACCTTACCTTCATTTTGATTGATTTCATATCTGACGCCTGAAAATCCATAATTTCAACTTCTTTTCCTCTATGTAATAGTCAATTGAAACAACTTCATCTGCCAAGATTGTTGCACTGCACTTTTTAATATTGTCGCATATATCAAATACAAAATCCATTGATTCTGGTATATTATTCCTAAGAGCTTTCTTGAGATCTGCTGTAGCATTAACATCATTGCTTAGATTTCTTGCTACCAGTAATCTCAAATCACCCTTAACATACAAGTTGTCAAGTGCATCCCATCCTGTTTGTTCAAGCGAGCCAAGACCAAAATCAGGCTGACTAGGTTGTCTGTCAAATGCTGTTACTAGTGCAATGGAAACTATAGCTACTGCAAACAATGCCTCTATTGTATAGATGGCTCCTTTCATATTATATTACCTCTAATGATTCGGTTCATAATCACACCATTACATACACGCGTAGCCAGCCTGACTTTATCCCTGCTGTTGAATTCTGAAAAATAACAGGCTTCTGAATAGCAACAATATCTGCAGCACCTGGCAAATTAGCGCCATACTCAAAGAATGTCTGATTTGCTAAATCTGTTATTGCGATCCTAAAATTATTTTTGAATTCTGTTGTATTTCTAACAGAATCATACGGTACTGAGTCAAGTCTAATTATATTCCTATATTGAACTAGTCTTACTTTCTCCACAGAAAGTATAGTCTCGCTCAGATTATCCTCTGCACTTACAGCAGTGCTCTTGCTTGTGAAATTGCTGTCATCATCAAACCATATCGTAAAAACAGATGCTGCATTACTGCCTATAAATGACTTGAATCTTATTTCATCTCCATTTATTTGATAACTAACCTCATTACCGCTTTCATTGTACACTGCCGTCGAATTGAAATCTCCAGATATACCAACCTTTGTAAAATTCAATATTACAAGTTCATCATGCGCAGTAACGCTACCATTTTTCAGAAATGGTGTTGTATTATTCAATTTTATTTGGATTCTTGACACTGTGGTAGCTAATCCTATTCTTTGTATTTGCGACCCATTAAACACATGGCTCCTTTCTGCTAAATCAATAATAGAAATCGCTTCACTACGAAGTCTTATACCATCTGATTTCGCTTGAGATGTTGTGATATAATCTGTAGCAAATTGAATGCTTATTGCAAATATCAGTAAAAAGATGCCTATACCAACTACAAAATCAATAGATGATGCACCCTTTCTTACTATTAGTCTCGTTTTCATATTTCTTTCATCTCCCTACACAGTTCCTAGTGAAATAACATCTGTACCATTAGCTCTTCTCCATGATATTTCACTTCCTCCACCTGAAAGCGATAAACCTAAATACGTTGCATTAAAGCCTACACTACAAAGAAAAGTTTCATTACGCCATGCAATTCTAAGATTTTTACCTATAAAGTCAACCGCATAAGAAGATCTTGCTATTTTATCAGGAATATCAACAATGACTACACCATATACTGTATCTGTTGGTGAAATGTAATCTGTCGGGTTGTAGATATTCTCTATTGCAGCCCTGACAGTATAGCATGCTTGAGCAATTTCATTTTGGCTGATAAGCTTTGTATAACTGCTACTAATCGAACTAATAGTTGTTACCATTGTCAGTACTATAATCAGCGTCAATCCTACAAATATTGTATGGCTTACTATGGGTGAGATTGCTTTCATATCCGATCAAAAATAATACTTTGTAGTCCTGATTGTATCCCAACATTCTTCATTATTATTTTCTTGAAACTTTTACCTATGTGCAGATTATTAGCAATATCTATATCAAAATACTGCAAAATGATAAACATTTCAGTTGTTTTTGGAGCTGGACTTAAGAAAACATCAGCAAAATTTTTTCCTGGAATGCCTTTTTTTGCTTCAGGAATTTTCTTAGCAATTGTTTCTTTATTTCCTTTGGTAAAGACAATGAAAAAACGGCTGTCCTTTAGTGGTCCATGTCCTTCCATCATATAATCGTTTGTACTGAATGTGTAATTCACAGATGTACCAACGCTATTTGGAAGTACAATAGCAAAAACAGAAGTATCATCTTGTGCAGCTACATAATCAGTTTCAGATATTACAGTGTCATCAGACTTTGTGTTAGCGATATGACCTATCAAATTCATTTTTGAGGATCCGAATGTAGATGATGCTGATGCTGATGCTGATGCTGATGCTGATGCTGATGCTGATAAGGTTGCAAAAACTAGTAAAAATAAAAAAATAGTAGCTGAAAATAATACTCGAGTCCTCATAAATTTACTTATGTGTAATGATATTAATAACATTACGCTATAATTACAATCTCAACAGAAAAATTGAGAATTCTATTATTGATTTATTTTTGGCCAAATCCTTTATAGCAAACCAAGTAAAGATTCAGGACGGTTTGCTAGTATAAGTCCAACAAAATGATATCCAGATTCTTTTGCAAGAATGATTCAAAGAGTTCTTCTGCACCGAAGGAACTTTGTTCCTTCTTGTGTTGGACGACTATAATTCAGAAATTTTTAGAATTCGTATCAGAATTATTACATTTTCTACTTACTTGTATTTGTTACGGTTGGTGTTGGCTGAGTTGGTTGAGTTGGCTGAGATACTTGAACTGGCTGTATTGGTTGCTGTTGAGTTGGTTGAGCTGCAGCCTGCGTAAATACAAACTGCCTCAATATCTTATTCTCATCCAAGTCATATATCAAATATAGATTTTGTGGACCATTCGATAGTATTACTTCATATAACACTTTTGCAGGAAGTGGACCAAATATAACAGGCTGTGATGCCCTCAATTGATCTATTTGGTCTGCTGTAAGTGCTCTAAGACTTGTAATCACTCTGAAATCTTTTGTTTCATTAAATCTTCCAAGGTTCTCCAATATAGTTTGTAATCTTATACTTTGTTCAATAGGTGGTTGAGATTTTATAAGATTAATTTCAGAACGCAAAGAATTAGCTTCATTGCGTACAGATGTAATATCAGAACTTATCATCATTGTTTGCCATC
>CAYMYT010000017.1:0-5124 GCA_964394755.1 uncultured archaeon | reverse complement strand
ATCCTAGTACACCAATTGCTACAAATAAAACTGCAATTATTCCGTACATGGTTGACATTTTTGCTGCGCCTTTCATTGTCATACATTTCTAACACAAAAGGATTTAAACCTTTTCCTCAATTTTTGTTGATAGAATTAAATTACAAGTGTAATTGTTTTGAGTTGTTTCTATTTTATGATTATTTTATCATTTCAGTGTAACCTTCACTACTTTGAACTCAATAAAATCTCTGTCAGCCTCAAGTGTAAAAATAGATTCATATAGAGCATCAGTTGAATTCACTGTTACTTTTATAGAACCCGTATTCAAAAAGTCTCCTTTATCCAAAAGTTCTGTAAAACCGTTTCCGGAACTTGTAGAACGCCTTTCATTTATTGTTATTCTTGTTACTGGAACTGCACTTACACCTGATCTCTTATTTTTCATTAGAGAAACTATAGAAGATGTATCAATCTGTGTAAAATTTGATGAATTCCCAATTTTTTTAACAGCAAAAAGCAGTGCATCATTCTCCATTACAAGATCAGTAGAACCATCTTTATCTATATCACTTTCATATGCCCGAATATAGGGACCTGAGACAATTGTTAAATCGCCATCTTTGATACTTGTTGAATCCAGAAACTTTACATCTGAAGGTATCTTCATTCTTAGTCTGTTAGCAGAACCCTCAACAATAATATCTCCTTCCACAACCTCAGTAATAACACGTTTTGAACCATCTGCCTCTAGACTGAGCTCTTTTATTAAATCATTAAGCGTATGCATCAACTGTTTTGCATCGATATATCTTTGGGTTGCCTGAGATTTTTCTATGACAGGTTCAGTAACACCAACAATAATAATTGTTGCAGCAACCACTACAGCAATGCCAATAACAGCTGTCATCATTCCTTTCATAAATATTACTACCCAGCTCAAGGCGAGCTAATTCTTATGCCTCCTGCTATTTTATCTAATACTAATTGCACAGCACCACTCTTTGATACCTCACCAACAATATCGAAAGGATAGTCGCGTATGATCTCAACAGGGAACTTGCTTGATGTAGCCAAAGGCACAAAAGCTTGAGTCATAAGCCCTAGTGTTCTTATTATATCATACCCGCTTCTCACAGATTTGCAGCTATCCAACGTAATAGGTATTAGAAACTTATTGTCTTCCCGCGCCTGTGTTATCGATATTGCATCTGAATCTGTAAAGTTTTGAACACCTATCTTTTCCAGCTTTTTGCCTGCAAACACCAACCCAAATACCGGCATTCCTGAAGTTATGGTATCTTCTATGCAACCGTAAGCATCTGTTACATTCTTCTTATATACTCCAGATTCTCTAGAATCAAACTCAACCCTATCATTAACTGTACCACCTATATTTGCCCTGAACATAAATGAAACTAACTGATCTTGAATTATTGGTTGTATAGGCGCATCAAATCCTAGAACAAGTTTTTTGCTGGGACTGGAACCGTTTCCCAATATACTGCTAGAAAATGAATTAAGTTTGAAGCTTATAGTTTCTGCAATTCCTGATCCGCTATCAGCACTTACCGAGTTTGGTATATCCACAACGATATTAAATTTTGAACTGTTTCCAGAATACGCAAAAGATGGCGCTGCAATTAAAACTATGAATAATATGGGTAAAAATTTCATATATAGAAGTATAGACTACAGTGATATATAAAAGTAATCATTTATGTTATAGCTTAAGTTTAAAGGTTAAGTTTAAATACTAGGATTAACATTTAATTTACATATGGCGGATTCTGAATCTGAGGCAAAGGAAAAGATAATGGACATTGTTAGGAATGAGATGCCCATAAAAAATATTGCTGAGAAGTCAGGTCTTTCTATTGCAACAGCCTCAAAGTATTGTCATATTTTGCAAGCCGAAAAAAAATTAATTATATATAAATTTGGCAATATGAAAATGGTTAAGAGGAAGTAATGTGATAAAACTCAGGGTATTTGTTGCTATCATACTAATAATTATTCCAGCGTTTGCAGTTCCTACAATAGTTAATGTGCAGGGAAAGTTGACAGATCCTTCTAATACATTGCTTAGTGGTACATTTGCTTTTGATTTTAGAATATATAATGGGAGTAGCGCGGGTACTCTACTGTGGAACGAGACACAGAATTTAGGTGTGAGCAGCGGATTCTTTTCTACACTGATTGGGACGATAAACCCATTAGACATTCCTTTTGATAAAGACAACTATCTGGAGATAGCTGTTGATAATGAAACAATAGTACCTAGATTTAGAATAGGGTCACAAGCCTACGCATTTGCTGCATCAACCCTAACACCAAGAGGATCATCGAGTTTGATAAATGTGAGCAATGTTCTTTTCATAAACACAAGCTCGAATAGCATAGGTATAGGTGATGCAACACCAACAGCAATGTTTACGGTTGGAGCAGGTGACTTGCTGCAGATAGATAACCAGGGAAATTTGGCAAGAATAAGAAATGTGCCTTATACATGGCCGTCTAGTCAGGGTAGTACAAATTATGTACTGACGAATTCAGATGGATCAGGAACACTTACATGGTCTCCTATTTCTGCTGTAAGTGGAGGTTCAAGTTTATCTAATATAACAGGTGCTGTTGCAGCAAATAGCATCAACAATGGTAATTTTGCACAGGTTTGGAATTGGTCTCTGAGTACTGCGAATAACATAGGATTTAGATTAGGTGAGAATGTCGCTTCTTCAGGAGCAAATAGTGTAATTCTTAAGGTATCTACTCTATCAGGATCTAATGCCACTCCATTATATGTTGAAAATGATGGTAATGCTGCAAGTTTTAGAGTGGATGATAATTTAGGAGATGCAACACCTTTTATTATAGACGCTTCAGGCAATGTTGGCATAGGCACAATAAGTCCAACACAGACTCTTACTGTGATAGGTACAGCCAATATAACAGGTGCAATAATAGCAAGCAGTTATCTATGCTCAGGTGGCCAAGTACTTAGTACAACGTCTGGTGGTGTTCTTCAATGCGTAGCTGACCAGAATTCAGGAGGTAACGTATCTTCTAATGGTACTGCAGGTTACATACCTAAATTTGCAAATGCCACATTGATTGATAGCAGTGCAATATTTCAGAATGGTGCACGTATAGGGATAAATACTACGTCGCCAACGCAAAGCTTGACAGTAGTAGGCGACATAAATGCAACTGGCACGTTATATGAAAATGGTGTCACAGTTGCGTCGCGTTATATTGATGAAGGGCAGACAGCAGCAGGCCAGCTGTCAGGAACTTATCCTAATCCAAATATAGCTGCTACTGTAGCAGGCTCTGGTTTAATTGGAGGTGGCGGTTCTCCATTGAGTATAGGAGCTGGTACTGGTATAATAGTTAATGCTGATAACATTGCTATAGATACAGCTATTGTACCGCGCAAAAATATTGATGAAACTATTACAGGTAAATGGACGATGGATAATGACTTCATAATTAATAAAAATCTATTCGTTTTAGGAAATACCACAAATGTCAATGTTTCAGAACTTTCTATTAATGGTAGTATGCTGCCTGCAGCAGGTTTTGATAACAATTTTGATGTAGGATCCACATCAAGGAGATGGAGAAGAGGTTACTTTGGTACCGATATTTTGATAGGCGCTAATAATTCTGTACTGACAAATGTTACAGCATCAGGCGGCGATATCTCAGGAATATTTGGTAATCTACAGTTAGGGGCAGATGTGGTAAATACAAGTGAATTGGCAGCTGGTGCAGTAACAGCATCAGGCGGAGAGTTGGATACAAGCATAGCAGGTTCTGGTTTAGAGTTAAATAATGGTGCGTTGAGAATAGGAGCTGCAACAGCAGGCGCTGGGCTAATTGGTGGTAGTGGTTCTGCATTGAGTGTAGGAGCTGGTACTGGTATAATAGTTAATGCTGATGCTATAGCTATAGATACAGCTATTGTACCGCGCAAAAATATTGATGAAACTATTACAGGTAGATGGATAATAGATAATGATCTTATTGTTAATAGGAATCTATTTGTTATAGGAAATCTTACAAATACCAATGTTGCAGAGCTTTCTGTAAATGGAAGCATATTGCCTCCAATACAATTTGACAACAATTTTGATCTAGGGTCCACCACAAGAAGATGGAGAAGAGGTTACTTTGGTACCGATATTTTGATAGGTGGTAATTCTGTTTTGACAAATGTGACAGCATCAGGTGGTGATGTTTCAGGGGTATTTGGTAATTTACAGTTAGGAGCAGCAGTGGTAAATACAAGTGAATTGGCAGCTGGTGCAGTAACAGCATCAGGCGGAGAGCTGGATGCAAGCGTGGCAGGTGCTGGATTAGCTCTTACGTCAGGTGCATTAGATATTGGTGCTGGTGCTGGTATAACAGTAAATGCTAACGATATTTCTGTCAACTCTACAATTGCATCAGGAGAACATTACGATACTCGGTTTGTTAATGTTGCTGGTGACACTATGACTGGCACTCTTAATTTGCCAAGCAATGGATTAGCAGTGGGCACTTCACAGATAGTGGTATCATCAGGCAAAGTCGGTATAAATTCAACAACGCCAACAGCAACATTGCATGTAGTTGGTAGTGCAAATATAACAGGTGCAGTGACATTAGGTAATAGTATTTGTGCAAGTGGTCAAGTTCTTACAACGACGGCTGCTGGCACCCTTCAATGCGTAGTTGATAATACCGGTGCAGGAGGTACTGTATCAGGTAATGGTACTGCTGGCTACATATCAAAATTTGTAAATGCGACATCTTTAGATAACAGCCAAATATTCCAGAATGGCACTAGCATAGGCATAGGCACGACATCACCAACAGCAAAATTGCATGTGGTAGGCACAGCAAATATAACAGGTGCAGTAGTGGTAGGAAATAGTATTTGTGCAAGTGGCCAAGTCCTTACAACGACAGTTGATGGCACTCTCCAGTGTGTAACTGATCTTGGTGGAGGTAATGTCACAAGCAATGGTACCACAGGTTACATTCCTAAATACTATAGTGGAACAAATTTAGATAATAGCATAATCTTCCAGAATAGCTCAAATATAGGCATAGGCACAACATCGCCAACAGCAAAATTGGACGTTAATGGAACTGCGA
>CAYMYT010000016.1:0-11912 GCA_964394755.1 uncultured archaeon | reverse complement strand
ATCTAAATTAGAATTGTACGCAACACCCATCGTAAATATCACTGACATCTCTTCCATTGGAGAATTATAATTTGTTATTATGTTGTTAGCGAGTTTAGAATTCGGTACTATTATGATATTGTTTCTTAATGTCTTTATCTTTGTACTCCTCCATCCTATTTCCTGTACAAAGCCTCTCATATTAGGATCAAGTTCTACAAAATCCCCAACCTTTACAACATTATCCGAAACTATGAAAGTACCTGAGAAAAGATTAGATAATGTATCCTGTAAAGCAAGAGCAACAGCTAGACCACCTATTCCAAGGCTTGCAACCAAAGGTGTAACCTCTACACCAAAAATATTGAGTATTATAGTTAGGGCAATGGCATAAATGAATATATTCAATATCTTTCGGATGATTGGCATCATAGTTTGATCAAGCCTGGTATTGGTTTTTCTTGTCATCTCTTCAGCATACCATGAAAATAGAGCCTTTACAACGTTGTTTGCCGTATAAGCACCAAGAAGTATCCAAATTACAGTGAATATCTGTGTTATTATGTTCAGATAAGCGTCAAAATAATTCAACGAATCTGTGGCAAAAAAGATACCAACAAGAATTATTCCAAGATAGATGGATTTTCTTATAGCTTTTACTATAGCATCATCAAGTGTAGTCTTTGTATTAGAAGTAACATGAAGTATAACACGCTCTAAAAACATCATGAACAGTTTAGATGCGATAATAGAGATAGCTACGATTATCCCAGCAAAAATCCAATTTCCATATTGCATAGCCTGTATTTCAAATACCATGGCAAAGTTTGTTAGGAAGAACTTATAAAAGTATCTTAGAACGTGCTATGGTATTTTTGTAGACCTGATGGTTTAGTTTATCTTAGAATTTTGTTAAATATTACCATGATTACCATTACAATTCATAGGAAGTAATTTTTTGTTGTAAGGAATATGTTGTGGATGATTTTTATAATGATAGTATTCTAAAACCTTTTTTGTTGGAAGATTAGATCCAAATAAATCAGAAAAATCCACTCCTTTGTAAGCAGTTTGCATAATTTTCAAATTTCTAAATCCGAGATATTGTTGTAGATATTCAGTTAAACCTGCAACATTTTGTTGTGTCATGTACATTGGACTAGGAATGTTTTTTACTTCTTCTTTTGTTTCACGAGAACCAGAAAAAATTTTCAACATGGATAAAATTTTATCTTCTTTATGATTACTTTCTTCAATAGGATTGTAATGCTTTGCATGAGGGTTGTACATTTTAAATTTTTCTAATCTTCGATCTAAGTTTTCTGGTTGATATTGGTTATCAACCAAAACTATGTATGTACTCAAAGAATCTGTATACCCATTATTTACACAGCTTATTTGCTTAGCTTTCAATATAGGCCCATATTCTGGACTCACATGAATGTAGCCACCACTTTTATCTCGTATTGCAAGCGAGAAGCCTAAAAGTGCATCTTCAGCCTGTTTTTCAGAGCCTTTTTTCAAAAAACTTGTTTTATCTTCTGTACTTATCTTAATGTGTGGTAAAGTAGCGTCATCATTAACAAAACATATTGAATACTGATACCATGTATTTCTGGTACCAAACATACAAATTTGACTAAGCTTTGAGTCAGGATAATTGCTTAGATAA
The DNA here is from genome assembly GCA_964394755.1 of uncultured archaeon. Lineage (GTDB taxonomy): Archaea > Aenigmatarchaeota > Aenigmatarchaeia > GW2011-AR5 > GW2011-AR5 > CAYMYT01. Next base: position 10,261 of record CAYMYT010000016.1, on the reverse strand, counting down.
AGTTCTTCCGGCGTTAAACCTAGATACATCATATCAAGTTTTAGATCACTTAATGCTTGATCATCTAGTTTTACATCTTCGTACTGCTCAGACATTACTGTTCACCCAAAATGTTATTACCGAAAAGTATTTAAAATATTAAATTCCAACAGTCTGATTCTAATATCTCAAAAGCGCTCCTATTCCACCTAATCCTAGAAACTGTTTACCTTCTTGTGTTTCCTGTGAAACTATCTCAATTTTTGTGCCAAATTGTTCTGCAATACTTTCGAATTCTTCCATTTGCTCATCTGGTATGGCCTCACTTAATATTATAGTACTGACTTTACCCATCTCGATTTCACCTTTCACAGCAGATCCATATATAGCAGTACCATGAGATTTATGTAATTCAGCAAAAAAATGCTGAAGTAAGTTCTTTTCTTTAGTAATCGCTGACTCCTTTATAAGATGTTCTCCTTTTACAAGAGTTTCTTCAATTCCGTGATCTCCTGTATAACTCGTATCAACAGTACCCAGAATTTTTTTTTGAACACCAGCATGCAATAATCCTTCTTTTAGAAAATTATCTTTTGTTGGGCCTGAACCGCTTACAAGTATACCGTTGACAGGATTCTCAGAAAAAGCTTTATTTGAGATTTCAGCGATCTTCTTAAACCAATCGTGTAGAAGACCTTCACGTACTCTTGCAAATCTCGCTGAACTCTGACCACCAGCCCTAAACTTTCCAGGTACAATACTGTCCATATGGGCAATATTTTCAAGTTTCTTGCCTTTAACTAAGGCGATGTCAGCTTCACGACCATCCATACATATTATCCCATATATCTCTTTTTCCTCTACCATTTCCTTTAGAGGATCAAGCACAAAATTTTGGTCGCACCAGTATATTTTTGTCCTTATAGGTTCTGGAGGTTCTATTACAGTGAGTTTGATGTCAGCTATCCCCTCTTTTTCAGAAATATTGCCGCAGAATATTGCCAGTCCGTTTTCAGGCGTCTTCTTGTACATTTGGAGATGACGGACTATTTTATCCAATGCTGAAGTAACATTATTGCGCACACTCTTCGATTTAATGTTTTCAGAAGTACTCTTTTCATTACTTATCTGGTTTGTAACCTCATGTAAAGAATAATCCTTTGGAACGTATACAGTAACAAGTTCTGTGTGCCTGCCCCTTATTGCTGCTAGCATCCTGACGATTTTCTTCAGTTTAATCTTTGACTTTAACTTTTCTGTTTCTCCTGATTTTAAATTTTCTACTTCTCCTATTTCCATTTTTATCACCTACTCATATAATATATTCTTTACATGATGTGCAGCTATCAGATCCATTTCAATATCCTTGAATTTCTTATCTAATGTTAAAGTATCCATTTCTGAGTTGAGAGCCATCCCTCGCTCTTTTTTTGATTTCCATACTGATGCATTCAAATCTGTAAGTTCTTGTGTTGTAAAATCTAGTTCGAAACGCTTTTTTGGACTAGGGAATTTGCTCTTATGAATGTCTTCTGAAAAAATTTCATGATAGATTTTGTAGCTCATCATTGGCAATATAGGAGCGATCAGCTTTAGTAAGACCTCTAGACAATGACGTAGTGTTTGTAGAGCTGCCTGATCTTTATTATAAGCGCGGCTTTTCACTAATTCTATATAATGGGATGCAAATGTTTCCCATATAAAATGCTTTATTTTTATTGCTGGGTTGTGAAAATCATAACGAATATAAGATTTTTCTGAAAACTCAACAATATCATTAAGTTCATTGATTATCCATTTATCTAAAGGCTTTGGTTCTACTTTTTCTGTTTGTGTTGCAGTGCCTGCTTCTGTTTGACTCAGATTTTCTATAAAACGTGCAACATTCCACAATTTTACCAGGGTTTTTTGGCTATTGGATATTCTTTCGAACGAGCATTTGAAATCACCAAGTGTTATATTACCTTCGATAGCACACCAGAAACGAAAAGGTTCTGCTCCAAATTTATCTAAGATTTCATTGGGACTAATTGTATTCCCAAGACTTTTTGACATCTTGTAACCTTTTTCATCAAGAATATGATTATGAATCCAGACGTCATCAAATATTGCCTTCCCTGTCAGTTGGTAGCATCTCAGAATGGTATAGTAAAGCCAACTTCTTACTATCTCTTTGCCTTGTGGTCTTAGTGTACACTTATTATTTGCAGTAGATTCCTCGGAAAAGTATTTGAGGATGTAAAGAGGAGAAATTGAGGAATCAAACCAAGTATCCAATATTCTTTGTTCTCCAATCCACTCGGTTGAGCCACACTTACACTTTATATCTAGATTTTCAACCCAAGGCCTTACATACTTTCCTTTTGTGTGCGTTGCAGTACCGCAATTTTTACAGTACCATAAAGGAATCTCTGTTCCATAATATCTTTTACGGGATATTGGCCAATCAGTGCTTATTGTATCAAGCCAATTATGAAGAAGATTTTTGCTTTGTGGTGCATAAAAATTAATATCATCGATTATACGCATTATATCAGCTTTGAAATCCAACTGCTTCAGATAAAGCTCTGGTTGTGCAACAAATTGAATTTCATGCTTTGAACGTTCACAAATTGGAACTCTGTGCATAATTTTCTTTTTCCCAGATATTATTCCTTTTTTCTCGAGTTCATCAACAATTGCCTTTCGTGCATCTTCAGGAGTCATTCCTTTCAGAAAGCCTGATTTATCTGTCATCCCATTTTCATCTATTGCCATTGTAGGTTCTATTTTTTCTTCCCGGAAAAATCTTATATCTGCCTGGTCGCCAAATGAACACATCATCACTAATCCTGTACCTTTAGTTGGATCAGCCATAGTATGCGCTTTGATGCTTACTTTCTTTTTGTAAATTGGTGTGATCACATTTTTTCCATTTAGATGCTTGTAGCGTTCATCATCAGGATTGAATAATATCATCGAGCAGCTGCATATAAGTTCTGGTCTAGTTGTACCAACAATAATTTGTCCACCGCCTTCAACTTCGAATGTTACATCATACATGAACGATGGCAGGTCCAAATAATCAATCTCAGCATCAGCTATAGTTGTTCTACATCCAGGGCAATAGTTGTTTACCCTATTTGATTCGTATATTGAGCCGTTATCCCATAATTGAATAAAAGTAGATTGTGTTAAAGCCCTATAGTCATCAGAATCTGTTAGATACATATCTCCTATATTATTACCAGTTTTCCATGAGGAAAAACTTATACCAAGCCTCATGAATGAATCTAGAGATGCAGTAGATGAGTCTTCCAATATTTTTCTACATAATGCAAGAAATTCTTCTCTTTGCATTTTATGAGGATTAACATTGAATCGTTTTTCAGCTTCCATTTCGATCGGCAATCCATTTCTATCAAGACCAATTGGAAATAGTACCTCGTAGCCTGTCATCCGTCTAAAACGAGCAAACATGTCCATGAGAACGTAAGTTGTTGCATGACCTATATGTATCGGGGTATTGACATACGGAGGAGGAGTATCTATACTAAATACCGGCTTTTTTGTTTTTTGGTTGAATTCGTATTTGTAGCTGAACTCCTTATAATTTTCCATTTCTTTTGACCAACACTTTTCCAGAGGCATAACTATTACTATTAACTATCTTGGCTTTAGAATATTACTTTTTAGATTTTCATTGATTTCCATAAAATCATCAGCTGCTATTACATCACATTTTGTTGCATCTTTCAGTATTTTGGCTTGTTTAAAGATGTTTGCCCTGATCATAAACATAGAATAGTGTTGTATTACTGTTAACTTTGGCTTGTTTTTTATGGATCTTAGTAGGGTAATTGCATCATCTATAGTCATATGCCTCTTCGGTCCAAATTCTGGCTTCAACTCAAAACCTTTTGGAAGTATTGTATTTAATATAAGTATGTCGCAGTCTTCATATTGTTTTTCTTGCCCAGGGAAGTAGAAGCCATCGCTTGCATATCCTAATTTGAATTTCCCATGTTTTATCACAAAACCTACACATGGATCAACATGGGCTGCTTTGGTTGCAGTTATTTCCAAGTCGGATAACTTCAATTTTGTACCTGGTTTAACAGGGTATACATTTGAGAGTGCCTGATGATATCTGGATACTGAATGATTTTGAATGCAGTGCTCTTCTGCTATGATCCATGGTTTTGTTTTTATCGAAATACCATCTAGAAAACAGTTGGCATCACTAGTATGATCAATATGCACATGTGACAAAAGTACTCCATGAAGCTGCTGCGGTGATATGCCAACCTGGTGAGCATGTATCATTGATCCTGGTCCTGGATCAAGCACAAAAGAGTGGCCACCGATATTCATGTATATTCCAGATGTATGGCGCTCCTGTGATGCCATCATATGCCTTCCACCACCTACACCTAGAAATATTATACGCATCTAATGCATTCTGACTAACAATATTTATAATTATCTGGAACACGTCCAAAACTACCAACTTTAGTTGGTATGTATTAAGGACGTGTTCAAGATCATATCTCCACACAAACCCACAACTTTAGTTGTGGGTATACAAGGAAGATCTGATAGTCGTCATCCGGATTTGATTTTTTAGACTCCTACTAGCTAACCAAGAATGTCTCAAATATTTTATTGGTTAGCTATGAGCTTTTGTTGAGTGGGTGCGCAAATCATACTATCATTTCTAAAAATTTTCTTTTGTTTTTCAGATTTTCTAAAATAAAGTCTGCATTAGCATTTTTTAAATCTTCTTTTGAGTAAATTCCTGTTGTAACACCAATAGTTATAACACCTGCTTCTTTTCCAGCTTTAATATCTAGTGGTGTATCTCCAACAAGGAATATATTACCATTATCATAGTTGAAATCAAAACCTTCAGCTCTCTTTATTGCCAATTTCACTAAATTAGTTCTATTCATATCATCGCTACCAAATCCGCCAACTTTAAAATAACGATTTAAGCCAACTTTCTTCAGCTTAGCCTTTGCGATTGGTTCTAAATTTCCAGTAACTAAACCCATTAAGATATTACGTTTATCCAATTCTTCCAGCAACTCTGAAACTCCATCCAATACTATTATATTATCAGTATCAATGGTCTTGTTAAAAGATTCTATCATTATTTTCATGCACTCTTTTAATTTTGATTTTATTTTTTGTTCATCCAATCCATTCTTTTTAAGAACCTCAACTATTATTTGTTGGTCGGTCATTCCATGATAACTTATTACATCAATAGTTGAATCGACACCATAAACTGTCTTGAACGCTTCAGAAAATGCTCCTCTATGCCCTCTTGAACTTTTTATCAATGTTTTGTCTATATCAAACAAAACTAGTTTTTTTGTCATAGTATCAGTAAATTATTGATTTTATTTAAAGTTAGTCGAGTTGGAGCCGCTAAACCGCTGTTAAGTCTTCTTTTCTGAAGGAAAAAATCAAGAATTTTTGTTCCAAAAATTCGGAGTGCGCTTCATTTTGTTATGTATTTATACATATTTTGATCAAGCCATTTTATAGTGGCTTTTTGAACTTCACCAATGTCCAGCCCTATGTATCCTGGGGTCATTCTTTCAACAGCTGATCCACTATCTTTTTCTCCGACAGGCAAACTAAATTCTGGAACAATATCTTTCAAAACATAACACCAACATATTCCAGGGTCGCCAATTTCTTGAGATTTTGCATATTCTTCTCTGATCAGAGGCAAAATTCTTGGTCCCATATTAACAATTCTTCTATAAGCATCACAATCTAGGTAAGGCTGAGACATAGAATGAATAGAATTTATTTTAGAATGGTCTTTCCATTCTTTTACTGCTTGATGAAAATTGTATTCTAATGACATATGATATATATCTGGCATTACCACTAGTCTATGACTAGTGGTGTGCAAGATGTTAAGAACCACTGTTGTAATACCAGTGGTCACTAACCAATTTCAAGATGCCACTGGTCTATGACCAGTGGTTCTTCACAATTATATCAAATTTTAAAAGACATCTTGAACTTCTCCAGACTAAGAAGATCTAACAATTAAGATTTTTCCAATATCAATAAGCTTTCCCTTAGTATACCACATTTCTTAGTTCTATTCTTCAAGGCAAATCTTTTGTTTACCACGTATATCTTGTTTAAGGAGAATCCAGTTTCTTTTGATTGGGAAGCTAGTATAAGGTCACTTTCGATTATTTTTTCCATATAGGCATTGCCAACTAGAATCGCAATTTTTGCCCCTTTATTACAAATACGATACATATCTTTGATAACATTAGACATATCCTGAAAATAACTCTGTATGTCAGAGGTATTGATGCAATTCATATCATCTTTGAGAACACTATTAGTGGCACCAACTATAGTATTCTCAATCTCATACACCCTCTTGTAATCGATTTGATTCAGATAAGGTGGCGATGTAATCATCACGTCTACACTTTCATCTTTAAGGTGCATATCTCTAGCATCATGTTGATAAACACTGATATCAGCAGGATACATTTTTACTTTTTTGAGGTCATTGATCATACCATAAACTGTTTTCCGCATAATTACTTTCAGAGGAATATTATCACGTTTTCTTATCTTCAATATGCCATCTTTTTGCGCCCAGCTGCATTTTACTGATGCGTTAATCAGTGCAAGAGTAAAGAAATCCCTATACTGGAGATTCTCAATCTCTTTCATATAAAATGAAATATCTTCTAGAACATATTTTGAGAATGCTCTTTGCATTATTGGCTCGATAAAAGTTGAAGTACAATTCGAAATTTTTTTCTTAAGCAGAATTTTAGCTTCACTTTTTAATTGTTCGATATCATAATTTGCTGTTTTAACCTGTGAAGCAAAAACTGATATTGGAAGCACATCATACCCTGCGCCAGAGATATCCATTTCTTTACAAGTCAAAAGTGTTGTACCTGAACCACAAAATGGATCAAAGACAAATTTGTTGCTAGCATCAAATGTATTTAGAAGATCAAAGACAAGATCTCTGCTAAAGCCTTCCTTGAAGTAGAACCATCTGTGAATAGGTAGATTCTTATTCGGGCCAAAAGTCGCAAATTTGCCCCAATTTAGTTTTTCTACCATCTTTTTGTGGAGTTTCTCGATCTCAATATCATTAAGATAATAATCAGGCATATTTCACTACATTTCGAAGGATATTTTAAGCAATCTATACAAAGCATAATATGCCCATAATAGCAATAGCAGGTATGCCAGGCTGCGGCTCTTCTACTATAGGAAGACTTCTTGCAAAAAAACTGAATATCAGATTTCTTTCAATTGGCGACTATTATAAGAGTTTTGGTATTGGAAAACCAACTCAAAGGGCGATAACTGTACAAAAAACAGATAGGGGCCAAAGCAGAGAGTTTAACTGGGAACTTGAAAAAATGCAAGCTGATGAAGCCATCAAAGGCGATATAGTTGTTGATGGAAAGATTTCTATAAAAACCATCTGGTTCGCAGACTATTCTATATGGCTGAAGGCACCCCTTAATATAAGAGCGGGACGTGTTGCCAAACGCGATAAAATCACACTGGAGGAAGCTGAAAAAATTTTAATGGAGAAAGAAAGTTTGGAGAAAAGAACATTTCAAAAATTGTATAACATTGATTTTTTTAACCAAGAAAAAGATGCTAAAATCGTTATTGATGTAGGTGAAAAGGATCCTGAGGAGATTATTAAAATTATTCTAGAACATATGTCAGATAGAGGGCCCGTGGTCTAATTGGAATGACACTCGCTTCGCAATCGATCGAAATCGAATAGAAATCCATGGAAATCAATAGAAATCGACAGAAACCGAATCGAAACTGCGAGAGGCTGCGCGTTCAAATCTTTCTTCTAAAAGAGGAGTGAAAATCGCGCCGGGTCCATATATTATTTATAGATTCAAAATATCAGCAATAACATGGGTGGGGATACAGGCAACAGTAACGGAAATAGTATTGGACACTTCTTTGAGAGAATCATATTGTCGAATTTTGAAGGATTATCCAAAAGTGAAGGAAGTAGACTTCCGGATTTTAAAGGGGATGGCTTCTGGTTAGAGGCAAAAGTTGGATTCAAGAAGCATGGTCCACATGTTCATGACTTTCAGTGGTGGTATACAAAACTTGATGATCCTGTTTACTACGCTTTTGGATACCACAATTTAGATAATGTCAAAGAAAGAATGGGGCACTACAAAACAGATAGGGGCAGATCAGATTATCTTTCAAGAGAAATGCATGTAGAGAATATCTATTTTTTGCCTCTTGGAATTGTACAAAAAATATATGAAAAAGAAAAAGGTAAAGGCCCAAAAGGTAGAGAGTCTGATTTGGTTTTACACAGTAGTATCCCAAAAAATATAATTACAGGTAGGGAATTCAGAAGAAATGGAGAAACTGTTACTCCTGAAGGATATTATGACTATGATCCTTTAGAATTCACTTTACATTCTAGTCAAAATAAGAATAAATCTCACCCACTTGTACATATGATTGATCATCCATATGCACGCATAATTGATTCTTCATATGCATATATAGTTAGAAAATCTGACAAGGCTTTCATTGATTTTTTGGACAAAAATCATCTCTGGACACATAGTGATGTTGTTTGAGATCTTGATATTAATCTTGATCTTCACCTTACAATCCTAGAAGAATTCCCTTCTTTGTAAACATTTATAACATTGTCAACATAAGTCCCTATTTTAGATTCGTGTGAAACAAGAATAATTTGCTTTAACTTCAATTCGTTTATCACATTTCTTATTCTATCTAACTGTTCACTACTAAATCCATCTGTGGGCTCATCCAGGATAATAATATCTTTTGTTTTTATTGTTTCAATCATCACATTCACAATATTGTTGAGAGCCAACCTATAAGCAAGTGCAACAGCAGTCTTTTCACCGCCTGACAGATTACCGTATTCTGCTTCAAAGCCAGATTGCTCAACCATTAGATTAAATGATTCGCCTATCCTTACACAAAGGCTTTCATCAGGCATTATTATGTCAAACCACTTCTTGAAATGGCGATCAAATTCTTTCTGAAGAGCTACCATAATATGTTTTTCTATGTTTTCCATAAGCATAGAAAAGTCATTGTCAAGCCATGCTGAAATCTCTCCTATAGAGTAGGCTTTCTTGGATGCAATATTCTTTTCTTCAATTTCTTTCTTGAGTAAATTAATTTTACTATAAAGGTCATCGTATTGCTGCTCAAGCCTGGATATAAATTTTTCAGAACTGATTTTTGAATTTCTTATTATAGAAAGCTCTTTTTCCAGTTGAGGTTGAGGGTCATCTTCATCAACAGGTCCAATATTTTCTAGATATTTTGAGAGTTGGTTCAGCTCATCGTTAGTAGTCTTTATTTCGCTTTCAATGCCAGATAATTTTTTCTGTGAGTCCTCCAATAATTTCTGTGTATAATTCCGTTTTTCCAAATAAATTCTGTATTCACTCCATTCTTTTTCTATTGCCCTACAGGAAAAGAGTCTGCTATTTATATGAACAGTTTCATTCTCTATACTAGCAATAATTTCATTTTTTTCATCAATAGAAGTTTTGAATGCTGCTGCATCATGAACATTCTGACCGCATACATCGCATATACCATTTTCATATATGCGTCGAAGCTTTTGCAGTTCACTTGACAATTTTGTTTTTTGAATAATAAGAGTGTCACGCTGCTTCTCGATTTCTAAGGCGTTCTCTTGGTGAGCAGGTTTTTCTTTTTGTAGTGTCATCTCTTTTTCATAAGCTGCAATTTTCAGTAATAACTCGTTCTTTTCACCTATTGCCTTATTTAGCTGACGTTTCTTAGCAGAAATCTCAACTTCCTTTTTAGCTACTTCCTGCTTCCTTTTTGCTATCTCAGCCATAGCACTCTTTGCTGCTTCAAGTTCAGCCATTTTAACCTCTATAGCTTTGTTAATATCATCAAGCTCTGCTTTTTTTACTATAATTTCTTGACTTACCGAAAGTTGAGAGTCAGCGCTTTCCTCAAGCAATTTTGTTTTCACCGGAAGATCCTTAGCCAAAGCTTCTAGCTCGCGCTTTAGTGCACGCAACTCAACAGATATTATAGAAATATTGGATTTTATAATTCCATACTTTTCTACACCAAAAATTTTTCTAAGGGTATCAAGACTATTGTCTGAAAGAAGTATATTTTTCATCTCTTCCTGCTGCGTATAAACAGTATACCTAAATATCGGCATACTCTTTCTCATTTCAAGTGGATATCCAAAAAGAGTAAGTATCCT
>CAYMYT010000015.1:0-13335 GCA_964394755.1 uncultured archaeon | reverse complement strand
ATATCTTCTCACAAACCTACGACTTTAGTCGTAGGATACAAAGAAGATCTGATTCAATCTGTGAAAAACCTTTGGTTTTTCAATCTATGAAGAACTAAAAGTTCTTCAATCTATGAATAATCTTTGGTTATTCAAGATCCTGAAAAGCTCTGCTTTTCGAGGAGATCCCAAAAAACTATGTTTTCTGAAGATAGTCGGTATCTTGAATACATCCACAGATATATTAGGATGTATTCGAGATCACATATTCCTATGAAATATTAGGAATATATGATGTACTAAAGGCATGTTTGAGGTCACATTTTCCCACACAAGAATGATTTTGGGGCAAAATCATTCGATGCTGTAGAACTTCTTTCTAGAAGTTCTACTTGCACAAGAAGGAACGAAGTTCCTTCGATGCAGAATGACTCAAAGAGTCATTCTTGCAAACCCACAGTTTAGTGTGAGTATAGAAGGAAGATATGATCTTGAACATATCCAAACGTTATCCATATCAGAAAAAAGGATGGAGAGAAGATAATCTGATTTTTACAGTCGTGCAACTTCCTCGACTCCTATTAGCTAACTGTCTTGAATTCTTGGTCAATTATAATAGAGCATATATGGGAATACCAATAAATACCCCGAAACTCAAATATGCACATGCTAGAGAAATTTGCAGATGAGTGGGGACCTGAAAAAATAGTTGAAGTATATGACCCAACTACAAAAATGCATGGTATATTAGTAATAGATAACACTTCGCTAGGTCCTGGTAAAGGTGGCATTAGAATGACCTCTACTGTGAGCATCGAAGAAGTCTTTCGTCTGGCGCGTACAATGACATGGAAATGTTCTCTTGCCGGCCTTCCATTTGGTGGAGCAAAATCAGGTATAATTATCCCAAAAAATCTTACAGAAACACAAAAAAAGGACTTTATTCAAGCCTTTGCTCGTGCACTAAGACCACTTTCTCCAAAGCAGTACATAGCTGCTCCAGATGTAAATACAAGTGAAAAAGAAATGCAATGGTACTCTGAAGCAAATGGTTCTCTTAAGTCTTGTACAGGCAAGCCTGCTAACATGTGTGCCCTAGACGGTAAAAAATGCGGTATACCACATGAATATGGTAGTACAGGCTTCGGTGTTGCTCATGCTACAGCAGTAGCAGCTGCTAGTAGGGGTTTAGAGATTAAAAATGCAAAGATAGCAGTTGAAGGCTATGGAAATGTAGGTACCTTTACAATAAAACACCTTGCTGAAATGGGCGCAAAAATTGTAGCTGTGAGTGACAGTAAAGGTTGCATATATAATTCAAGTGGTATAGACGCTGAAAAACTACAGAAAACAAAAGAAAAAACTGGTACAGTAATAAAATATTCAGGAGAAGTTATTAGCGGTAAAAAAATATTTGAATTGCCTGTTGATATTCTTATAACAGCTGCACTTCCCGATGTAATAACAAAGGAAAATGTTGGCAATGTTAAATCAAAGATTATAGTTGAAGCATCAAACATACCTATGACACCTGAAATTGAGGAGCACTTATTCAAAAAAGGTGTCTTAGTTGTTCCAGACTTTGTTGCTAATTCAGGCGGCGTTATATCAAGCTATGCAGAGTATCGTGGATACCATCCAACGAAAATGTTCGAACTTGTAGAGAGAAAACTAAAAGCAAATACAAAGCTTGTACTTAATAGCGCATCAAAAAACAAAGTTAAGCCTAGAGATGCTGGTCTTATTATAGCACAAGACAGGGTAAGAAAAGCTATGCTTCGTGCTAGGAAGTAAGTAGGAACTATATGGGTAGTAATTAAAAAATAAAGCAATCCTGGAGCATTACAATGGTATTAAAATCTTCATCCCCAACTTTTTCAATGCACCGGTATTGGCCTCATCTTACTATTCTAGCCCTTTTAGTTGGTCTGTTCGTGGGCAGCACATTCAGTCATCTATTTAATCCATACTATACAACTACAAAAACAACTGATGTGAATTATCCATATAGAGTTCCTACAGAAGGTTTCACAAAAGTAACAATAAGTACTGATGCAGGAACAAAATTATTTTTAAAAGGAGATTGTCAGCAAATTTTCTTTGATGTTACTCCAGATCAAATCTATTCCATAAGAAACGCAATGGGTATAGCCGAAATTCAAAGACCATTATCACATGATCTAACAAAATCTATACTTGAAAATTTTGATATAGATTTGATACATGCAAGAGTAGATTCCGGCAATAGTTCGATATATACAGCAAGACTTTTCCTTAAGCAGAATAATAAAATACTTGAGATTGATGCAAGGCCTAGTGATACAATAGCTATTGCCTTAAGATTTGGAGTTCCGTTGTATGTAAAGAATGAAGTATTGAGAAATGGTGAGAGCATATGTTAACATCAAGAAATTTAATAAAAACTAAAAGTAAATCCATGAGTAAAAGTAAATTCAACACAAAAACTCTGAGTATTATAGCTGTACTAGCTGTGTTATTCGTGCTTGGATTTACTATAGGAACAAAATTCTCACATGATTCATCCAGACTCAGTGTAATGGAATTGTCAGATTCCCAAAGCATCAAAATCACAATGCCTGCAGTTGATGGGTCAGGCAACGGTGTCATTGGTAGTCTGAAAACTACAATAAGGCCTGGTTCAGGGCAAGTTCTTGTAGATGTTAATAACGTACTTGCTCACTTTGATACGCAATTCTCAGGTCGCATAGCTGCACAAGCTGCATCAAAATACATGAACATCAGCTTAGATAATATTGATATTATTTATTCTCTGAACGCTGATCCAGGTGTTGATGTTGTCGAAGGTTCAAGTGCAGGCGCATCCATGGCTTTATCAGTTGTCACTCTTCTTCAAAATAGAACTTTTGATAAAAATGTAACAATAACTGGAACAATAGACAAAAATGGAAATATAGGGCCTGTAGGCGCAATCATTGAAAAAGCGCAAGTCTCAAAACAAAATGGCGCTACAATATTTCTCGTTCCTCAAGGCCAGTCAGGACAAGCCACTACAGTAAAAGCAGACAGAAAATGTAAAAATCTTGATTTTTTTGAATACTGCACAATAAATTACAATAAACAGATTTTGAATATTGGAGAAAAGCTTGGCATCAATATATACGAAGTAAAAAATATTGAGGAGGCTTTGAAGTACTTTAGTAAGGATTATCTATAATATTTCGAAGCCACTAGTTTCTTGGGATAATGTCTTCTTTATCTGGAACACGACAAAGAATGGATCTGCTTTCACCTAAACAACTTTACCAATACAGATGCAAGAATTATTGTTATTATTATCGATGATATAAGAGAAGAGTATAGCCCCACTGTTATTACACCTAAACCTAAAGCAATCTGTGTAACAGCAATGCTAAAATCACCTCTTGGTATCATCATAAGTCCAATCAATTTTGAATCAGAAGGTCGTTCACCTAAAAGCTTACTAACAACAGAACATCCAATAAATTTCCCTAAAACAGCTGCTAGTAACAACCCAAAAACCATCAATATATTCAATTCCTTGATGCTAATGAAAGTACCTGCAGATGCAAAGAAAATAGGAACAAAGAATCCGTTAGCAACAGGTGAAATATTAGGTTGAATAATATTTTCTGTGTACTTAGTGTTTGTTATTGCCATGCCTGCTAGAAATGCCCCTGCTGCTATGCCCAGTCCTATATTGTCAGCAATTACACTAAGAATAAAGAATATCGCTATAGAAATCGTTAGAAAAATGTGCTCGCTATGAAATCTACTAAATAAATTCAAAACAAATGTCAAGAATTTTGCGCCTGCAGTCAACAAGAAAAGATAGAAACCAATGGCAACAAAGATAATCTTTTCAATACCTACAAATGCTACTTTATCTGAGACCAGTAGTGTAAAAACTGAAAGAGAAATTATACCAAGAATGTCGTCAGCTATAGTTGCTGTTACTGCAAGATTTTTGATACTTTTGTAGCCCTTTACTAGCATAAATGTGACAGCATCACTAGTGTTTACAAAAATGACTCCTATTACAATAGAGATCAGATAGTTATTCGTAAAGAGCATGCCAACCGCAAATCCAAGAATTGCAGAAAGTAGTCCACCACCTATAGCTATAGCGCTACCTTTGTATATATTCGGTTTTATTTCATCATATTTTACGCTAAGTCCTAGTACGAACATTAGGAAAATCATACTAAGATCAATAAATGTCTGGGGGAAACCACTGACTATTCCTGTTATCCCAAGTAGAATGCCTGCTACCACTTCTCCAACAAGAATTGGTAAACCTACTTTTTGAGATATATAACCAAATATCTTAGCAAATAATAGAAGTATTCCAATAGCAAAGAGTAATTCCATATCTATAATTTGTAATGATGTTTATATTACTTAACTTGGAACACAAAACATTCCCACAAAGATATTAAAAATGTATCAGAAAAAAATATGGTATGCAAATAGTAAATAATTATCTTAAAACATACCATGAGTATGTTCAAGATAACAAACTCTTGCGAAAAACACGGAGAAGATCTTACATCCATGTCCGAGCATTGGTAGATGAGAACAACGTAATTATTCCTAAGTTCAAACTATCTAAAAATATCGACCATAGAAGTAATAAATATAATAAACCTTTTTCTCCTGCCGAATATTACAATTCGATGCATTTACCTACACTAGCAGAATTAAGACATGCTTACTTTAGCAAACGCAATGGAAATTTTGTTTCTCCTGCTTATAGAAAAAGTATTCTTTCTAATCTCAACTGTGGTGAATTTACATCTACTTTCTTGGAGGATCGAAATATAATAATAGAAAGACCTGAAAAGCTTGTTTGTGAAAACGGTATTTGGACAGCAGAAGGCGGAACAGTGATCAAGACAGAAGTTCCAGATAGTGGGTGGGTTCTTGAATATGATGATTTTACAGGTTTTCCAACCAGAACTTCTCAATATAGAGAAGATGCTGAAAACATATTTGGAGATGACACGTCATATTTTTGGCTGAATCCTAATGGTCTTAAATCTGTGTTCAGGGTTTTTCATAACGATAATCATGGACCATTTTACATAAACGCATACTCTGAACCATATCGTAGAAAGTCTATTATTGGTGGCCGTGAGTGTATTGAGTCTTAGTTTTTCGGGGTAGATAACGGATATATCTATTTTTCCATATAAATGATATTGTGATTAATAATATGACTGATACCACAATTGACACTACAATTGACTTCAATAAGATGATTGATAACTACCTATTCAGAGAACAAAAACCCAAAAAAGTTGGTCGTTATTATCCAAGTGAAATAGGCACCTGTATGCGCAAACTTTGGTACTCCTACAATTATCCTATAGAGACAAAACCCGACTTGGTCAAGATTTTTCATATAGGAAATACTCTACACGAACTTGTGGTTGAAGTGCTGAAAAGCGACAAAAATCCTGATGTGTCTCTTCTCCAGTCTGAATTTCCTCTTCAAATCGAGATCGATGATTTCATAGTATCAGGTCGTATAGATGATTTGGTGCTGATTAAAGCTAGTGGAAAAAGTATACTTGTTGAAGTTAAATCATGTAAAAGTATCGATTATATCAGAAGTGCGCAAGCATCTCACGTTATGCAGCTACAACTTTACATGCATGCTACTAAGGTACACGATGGTATGCTTCTCTATATCGATAAAAGCACGCTGCAGTGCAAAACTTTTGTGATACCATATGATGAAACCATGAATATTGGAATTCTCGAGCGATTCAAAAATATTCATGGTCATTTAAAAAATAATACATTACCAATAGACGAAGCAAAAAAAGTGCTAAGCATGAATTGGTTGTGCAACTTCTGTGAATACAGAAATAAATGCGATAAAAACGAGAGTTGAAGTAGCTTTAGATTATATTTTCCTTATCTGGAACACGTCCAAAACTACCAACTTTCTGCGAAGAACCAATAAAATCAAGAGTTTTATAGCAAACCAAGTAAAGATTCAGGACATTTTACTTGGTTTGCTAGTAGAAGTCCAACAAAAATTATACTAGATTCTTTTGCAAGAATGACTCAAAGAGTCATTCTGCACCGAAGGAACCTTGTTCCTTCTTGTGTTGGACGACTATAAGTACTTTCTACTTCTAATAATTGTCATGAAAGTAAAATCAGTTTCCGATTACAAAAAAGATTTTACAAGTTCTAACTCTAGATATTATTGGCAATAGGTCTGGCTTAGTTTAGTTTTCCAGACGTCATAATTTTTAATTACTAGTAGCTCTGGTTTCTAGGTTCAGATTTTTCAAGAGGTAGAAAAATGTTATATGGAGATAATGACACATCTTATCGTAAAAATAGTGAAGTAATGGAAGATTTAGTTAGTATGCTAACCCGTCATAGCGCAAGTAAATATCGCCTTAAAGCAAAAAGTCCGTACTCAGCTCTTGTAAAAGGTACAACAATGTATGAAAGGAAAACTTACCTGGGTTACAATCTAGATAAACTGAATATAGAGAATACTGTTATCATAACAGGTCGGTGTCCCCTAAGAGCAGATGCAGATTTAGAATGTCCAGTAACTTTAGAAGACGCCATAGAATCTTTACGACTTAGAGAATTACTGGAAAAAAATCCTATACCTACTATTTTTATGTATGGAGATCTTAATGACGAAGAATTGTCGAACATATGTTCTGAAAGAAAAGTTGATGAAAAAATAGTAAAGAAAGCAGAAGAAAAATCTATTGAATTTCGAAAAAGAATACTTCCAGAATCGGTGAAGTACTATGAAATAAACAGTGTCAAAGAAAGTCTACCCATAGATGTAGAACATCTAAAAAGCCGTACTAAAAGAATATATCGTGGTAGGGAAGTTAAAGATGGAGAGGAACATCCTCTTCAACGCGCTATCGCTAACTATGGCATGAAGACAATTCTATTGCCAGAATTAGATGGTCACAGCGGAAAAAATATTGCAGTGTTTGGAGAACCCGATGAAATCTGTAGTATTGTTGTAGCTGAAATGGTCAGAGATGAATTGGGTAAGAATATAGGTATTGGACTAATAGGACAACTACCCCTGCCTTCATTAGGATACCCGATTGAAGGCAATATTCGAATGCAATGTGATGAAGACCGAAATAGAAGAATATATCTTAACGAAAATGATTCAATTATCAAAGATAAGCTAAAAGATTATAGACTAACATTAGTGGCTTTACAACTATCACCTTTGACGACTGATGAGCAACTTAAAGAAATAGGCAAATCTATTGATAGAAATGCAGGTATAGATTTGCTAATGGAGCAAATCAACCAATTTCGAAAATATTTATAGTGATCATATGAAGAAACTTAATATTCCGTTCTGGCCACAAAGCACAAATTTCACTTGTGATCCGGCATGCTTAATGATGGCACTTAAATTTTTCCGACGTGGCACAAAATTCTCTCAACATTTGGAATTCGATATTTGGAGAAAATCATATGGAATAGGTATTCCATGATGTATGCCTCAAGGTCTAGCATTGTCAGCTCTTTCAAGAGGGCTAAATGCAACAATGATCTGCAAAAAGAAGGGTCATATACAGATATCCAAAAAATTAGCTAATTTAGAGAATAGAAAGATAACTTTGGTAACATCAAACGAACTTCTTAAAAAAGCAAAGAAAATGGGAATGAAAATCGTGGACAAGAATCCAAGCTTAAGTGATATAGAAAACGCTCTTATCAACAACACAATACCTATTGTCATGATCAATATGAAATTACTGCATAAAACAGATAGCCCTCATTGGATTGTTGCAGTTGGTATCGATGAGAAAACAGTGTGGATAAATGACCCCCTCAATAAAAATGGTAAGAATTTGGCAATTAAAAAAGATCTATTTTTGCATATACTGGAAAAAACCATAAAAGTATCCTAGATAAAATGTAATGTTACTTATTTGCTCCCCTTCTAGTCTTTGCTTTTGGCCTCAATTGTACTGATCCACATTTCCTACATTTAATTTTTCCAGCCTTAACATCCTCTATAGAACCCCTCAGCTTGCAGTTGCACTTCATGCAAATGAGTATTCTATAAAACATACGCTTGAAAATCGGTTCTGAAAGTTTCTTTGCCATATTATCAACTATTTATTAACCATATATTTGTAGATCAGATATTTATGCTTAAATCAAACCTCGCATTGATCTAAGTCTTTTTACCCTTTCTTCTGTTGGTGGGTGTGTTGAAAATAAGTGCCCAACAGAAGCTGCTGAGAAAGGATTTACTATGAAAAGGTGAGATGTTGCAGTATTTCCCTGCATTTTACTGCTACCACTGCCTGCAATCTTTTGCAGCGCACTTGCAAGATCAAGTGGATTTGTAAGTTCTGCACCAGTCTTATCAGCTGCAAATTCTCTACCACGTGTTATCGCCAAACTTATAAGAGATCCTGCAATTGGTACAACTATAGCTGCAAGTAAACCCATTCCTCTATTTTCATTTCTGCTAAACATGGCTGAATATGCAATGAAAGTGAGTGCTCCTGCCATAGTAGCTGCAATAGTTGATATTAGAGTATCTCTATTCTTCACATGTGATAGTTCATGACCAAGAACTGCTTCAACCTCTTTATCACTAAGAGTGTCCAAAAGCTTCTGTGTAACTGCTACAGCTGCATTCTTAGGTGAACGGCCTGTAGCAAACGCATTTGGTACATCCATATTAATTAGGTATGCCTTAGGCATTGGCATATTAGCCTTCTGTGCAATTTTTTTTATCATCGCCATAACCTTCTCATTCTTCAGAGGTTGTGCACCATACATATGTAGTACAATCTTATCAGAAAACCAATACGAAATAAAATTAGTGAAAAATGCAAACACAAGGCCAACCAGTGCTCCTGTTGTACCTGCGAGAAAATAGCCTAATGCTAGAAAGATCCCAGTTAAGAGCCCTAATAGCAGCGTTGTTCTTAGAAATGCCATATTAATCCCATCACAAAAGCTTTTTATAATATTTTTTAGTCCAATCTATTTTACCTGGTTTATATGAATTCTGCTGTAGATAATTATTTAAGAGTCTTTTTATTATATCAACAGTTCTATCAACTTTCATTTTAGATGTATCAATCTCTATTATACTAGGTTTCTTTCTCTGCTGGTGTTTTTGAATAGCTTCAATAAGTATGACATCAAGAATTTCTGCAGCTACATTCTCCTTTATTTTAGACTTTGAGAATTTCTTTTTACTAAGACGCTTTTCAAGAATATCTGGTCTACACCTTAATATTACTGTCAAATCAGCTTTCAGAAAGTGTGCAAGATTCCCCTCAATTATTATATTATTACCAAGATGGAGAGCTGCTTTATGCAGCTCATCAACATCAATTATCCACACCTTCCTTTTCTTGTCCCATGTCCTCTTAGTTTTAATGTCAGCTGCATTCAGTAATTTCATATTAAGCGATTTCGCTAGACCAGCAGCAACAGATGTTTTTCCAGTTCCTGGTGTTCCTGATATACTTATGATCATAATCTTTCTTTTCTACAGAAGCGTTTAAAGGCGCTTCTGAGATCTGACTTTCATCGGAAAATCAATTGTTTCTTGGTACGTTGAGAGACCTTCTTTCTTCTGGTCTTCCTAACATTTATGCAAGGAAGACAAGATCTCGAATACACACAATAATATATTGTCATTTTGTGTGTATTCAAGACAAAGAAAGAATTATTCGTAATAAGAATAATATTGCAAAGCCATCTGTTTCTTGGGACATTGAAAGACCTTCTTTACCAAAGAAGGGATTTCATTTAAAGCCTTTCCAATTGATTATTTCGTATGGGTCTTCCTATAGGCATGCAAAACAATTTGACAAACGATATTTGGACAGAGAAATATCGCCCTAAACTTCTCAAAGATGTTGCTGGCCATCAAAATATAGTAAAAACACTGGAAAAATTCGTTGCAAACAAATCATTGCCACACTGCCTTTTTACAGGTCCAAGCGGTTGTGGAAAAACAACATCTGCTCTAGCCATGGTATCAGAACTTTTCGGCAACCAATGGAAAAGTAATTTTCTTGATCTTAATGCAAGTGATGAGCGTGGCATCGACACAATACGTGTAAAAGTAAAAGATTTTGCCCGCACTATCCCAATGACAGGTCTTTTCAAAATAATTTATCTTGATGAAGCTGATGCTCTTACAAAAGATGCGCAGCATGCAATGCGCCGTATAATGGAAGACTACTCCGAAATATGTAGATTTATATTGGCATGCAACTACAGCTCAAAGATAATTCCTGCTATTCAGAGTAGAACTGCTATATTCAGATTTTCTTCCTTAAGCAGTGCTGACTCAGTATCTTTCTTAAGAAGAGTATCAGACAGTGAAAATCTTAATGTTGATGATGCAGCACTAGAAAAAATTCATTACATCTCAGAAGGTGACATGCGCCGCGCACTAAACGTATTACAGATAGCTGCTCTCAATTACAAAACCATAACTGAAAAAAATATTATGGAGGTAACAGCGCAAGCTGATCCCCAACATGTCCAATCTATGGTAAAATTAGCTATAGATGGTGATTTTTCAGCTGCTCGTGAAAAACTTCACTCTCTATTCAGTGAGTATGGAATTGCAGGCGAAGACATAATAAAAGATATTTATTCTAATGTTCTAAGATTAGATTTACCTGAGCGTAAAAAACTTCTGTTAATAGAAAAAATAGGTGAATATGAATTTAGGATAACAGAAGGCAGCAACGCCCAAATACAATTGGAATCTTTGCTGGCACAACTTGCGCTAATGAATACTAAGCCTGGGTAGCTCAGTGGTAGAGCGCCACGCTCATAACGTTAGTATGAGCTCTGAAATAATAAATGATGAGAGACGTGGAGGTCGCGAGTTCGATCCTCGTCCCCGGCATTTGATCTTCCTAATATTTTTGCAAGAAGGACTTGAGTCCTTCTGCACCGAAGGAACTTTGTTCCTTCTTGTGAAGGAAGATAAGATCTCAAATTCATCCCGATGAATCTAAGATATCTATGGATGTGTTCAAGATAAAGCACCTTGTAGCAGACATGGATCTCTAGCCGCGTAACGCTAGAGATGTCTCTAACAAAATCAGATTCCATAAAATCATCTTAAAAAGAACTATTAGTTATATTAGGGCTAATTCAACGATAACAAGCATGATTATTTAAAGATTTCTCTATAAGATATCTTTAGAAGATATCTATGGCTACCTATAAAGGTATACCGATTCGCGCCGTTACTGAAAGTGCAATGTATGAAGCAGAAGCGACCGGCCTAAACTTGGATGACGTTGCAGGACTCTTAGAAGATAGCTACGATTGTGCAAAAGGCACTCGAAGAAAAGACGTTGAAGAACGATGCATCAGGAAAGGTGGTAAGATATTGAAAATTGTCGTTGAGTTAAAGACTAGTATGAGCGGTTTTGAGTACTGGCGAATAAGAGAAATAGGATTTGTACGGTAAAAGCGAGATGAAAATAATGTCAAAAACAATATATCAGGACGAACTGAAATGTGAATGTAGCGAAACAATGAAGCCTAAGCTATTCAATGTAGAAGGCATTCCTGTAAGAGGATGGGAATGTAGGAAATGTAAGCGCATTGAGTATTCTGACGACATAAACCTAGTGCTAACTATAAAAAAATACAAAAAACAAGGGGCATCACTTAAGCTGAGAGAGGTAGGCGATACTGTAGTAATCACAATACCTAAAGAAATACGTGAAGCAATGCAACTTAAAGTAGGTGAAGATGTTAAGCTCTACCCTCTATCAAAGAAGAAAGTTATGATAGAAGTCCAGAGTTAAAATACAGCTACAGTCAAGGTTGTACTGAATATTTTTCTAAAATCCATCGTTCTGTAGAAAAACAGAAAGCTCTATATATTGTTCTGTGTAAAAACAATAATATGAGCGATGTCGAAGACGTGTTCGAGGAGTGGAGCACGTATGCACAGAAAATAGAGTTGAAGCCCAGAGAAATAGCGCAGAGGAACTGAAGTAAAAGAGGCTATACAAATCAATTATGATATGGAAGATAAGAAGACAAGAGAAAGAGAAATCCGTGGGCTCGTACAATGCGCAAAGAGCTTGAAGTTAAAGAAAGGCACACTATAATAACAAACACTCAAAGGGTAGAGAGGTAATCGAGAAGATCCAGATTGAATACATACCATTATGGAAGTGGTTGTTGAGACTTAATAAATAGGTTAATTTTGTGTTGGATAATTTTCCAAAATCCATTCCATCATGAGTATTTTTTTATCTGGAACACGTCCAAAACTACCAACTTTAGTTGGTATGTATTAAGGACGTGTTCAAGATCATATCTTCCAACAAACCCACAACTTTAGTTGTGGGTATACAAGGAAGATCTGATTTCGAAGAATGCTCTGTAACTTTGATAATTGTCAATTCCTTTTATTTAAATTCTCTATATCACTGCGCCCTTTTCTGAAGAAGAAATTGCTGTGTACAAAATACTTGATGTATTACGATATTTTCTGCAACATCAGGATTTGCACAGTTAACAGCATATATATGCTGTCCCCTAATCGAAATTGGTATCATTTTGATCTCCTCATATATTATCATTAAGTATGAATTGGCAAGCAATACTGTATGCCAACTCAAAAGCACCTCATTGTTCACCTGCCAACCAAACTATGTTATACATAGTATGAATGTCCAAATTCGCTAACAATCACTATGATAGTCCTGCAAGAAGTGTTTTCTTGCAATCCTAAGATCTGATGAAGCTACATCAGGATTTCAAGTCCAAGATCACTTGCTTTGGTCCTTTCAGCTACTACATTGGAAGATTTTCCAAGGATGTATGGTGACTTAACACCTGTTACTATCGTAATAACTTGAATCTTACCTGAAAAGTTTGGTACAATTCGTGCTCCCCACATGACCATGGCATTAGGATTCATATGTTGTGAAACCATTTGACCGATTATATCTATTTCATCTAGTTTCATGTCTTCACCACCTATTACTTGTATTAATGCTCCTGTTGCACCTGTATAGTCTACATCAAGCAATGGATGATTCAAAGCCTTAACAATTGCATCTTTTGCTCTTGTTTGAGATTCACTTTCACCAAAACCTATAGTTGCTACACCGCCTGCTTTCATCACAGTACGGACATCAGCATAGTCTAGATTAACTAGAGATGGCTGTGAGATTGTTTCAGTTATACCTTTGATCATAGTTGCAATAAGATCATCAGACAATCCAAATGCTACTTTTAATGGCTTGTTTCCAGCTAATTCTATTAGTTTCTGATTCTCTATTACTATAACTGTATCACAAACTTCTCGAAGTTTTA
>CAYMYT010000014.1:0-14329 GCA_964394755.1 uncultured archaeon | reverse complement strand
ACCAGGATAATACAGACTCATGTACAATAAGGTGCAAATCTCCCAGATGTGGTGATAGCTACAAACAACAAGGAGAACAATGTGATCTTGGTTCACAGAATAGCGATATAGGTTTATGCACGGCAAAATGTCAATCTGCTAGATGTGGTGACGGGTTTCTCTATAAAGAAAAAGAACAGTGTGATGATGGTAATACTATCAATGAAGACTCATGCACTAATAAGTGCACCAAAGGACCACCAACTATCATCCCGCCAGTCATTGTTCCATTATATTAGTCTGAAATGATGTGTTCCATATAATCTTAAATAAATCCACTCCTTACTCAATATGTGAGCTTGGCAAAGTATGTAGCTTTGTTGTTTGTTATCACTATTGCCTATGCAGAGCCATCATCTATTGATCTGAGGTTGGATGGGATTGGATTAAACAAGACAATAGATGTTTTTACGAGCGTGAATATTACTGCAATAAAGATAGCAGGTGATGCAGATATTCAGATATATATTAATGGAAGTCTTATCAATAATTCATTCTTCACGTTTTCTTCACTTGGGATTTTTAACATAACAGCTAAACATCCACAAACCAGTAATTTCAGCGAAAGCTATGCAACACTTTTTGTTTTTGTCCAGAATAACATTTCTAATATTACAGTTGGACCTGAGAATGCAAGTGCCATTGATATTGCAAGCAATACTATCACAAATATTACAATAGATGCAATTCCATTTATCACTGACTATCTAATTGATGTTCAGGGAGAAGGACCTACAAACGCCAGTGTTGTTTTCATCTCACCTGAAAATATTGGTGTAAAGGATGGAATCAAGATCAAATTAAATGCAAGCGAGCTCGTTAATTTTACTGTTAAGATCCAGCCAGATGGTTTTACTGCTGTAGATAACAATGCAATAAGCACAGTAAAACCTAGTTCTTGCTTCTGGAAGGGTATAGCCAAGACCCAATGCGGAAATAAAACTATAGGAGATGGTGATTACACTATAAATGTTACAATCATTGACATGACTGGAAATATGGTGAGTGATATCTCTAAAAGTATAATCATAGATAACAAATTACCATCTATAAAAATTATGAATCCCTATGACGGCTCTATACAAAAGTCATCTATCCCTTTAGCATATACTATAGTAGATTCATCACCAGTCACATGTAAATTCTCTATCAATAATGATCAGCCATCCTCATTAGCAGACTGTCGAAATGTAAGTATAAGTCTTGAAGATGGTTTGTATAATCTGACTGTTTATGCAACTGATGCAGCAGGTAATACTGCATCATCTATAGTATTGTTTAGTGTAATGTCTATAGAGATACCAATCAAAAATCTAAGTAGCGTTGAGAATACTACAACTAGTGTAATATCCAACTTAACAAAGCCGATAACTGGTTTAGATACAGTTAATTTAGCAAATTCTGCAAATAATTTAAGTAAGCCTACAGACAATCTAACAGAGCCATTAGCTAAGACTAACTATACAAGTACAGAAATTTCAAAGGGTTTTAGATTTCAATGGGATAAAATGCCTTTGCACGTCAACATTTCTGTTCCTGATTTTAATCCTGCTTCTAATGCAGTTTTTACAGAAATTTCCTTTGTATTGAATAAAAATCAGAGTTCTACAATCATTGATATTCTTGATGCAGAGCCAAAGGAAGAACTCCAAAACGTCTTTAGGTATGTAGAGATAGTTGAAAATATAAGCGATGTGAAAAATGTTTCGATAAAATTCTTTGTTAATCGATCTTGGCTTGACCTAAACAATTTCAGTAAGAATGATGTTATGCTTGCAAGATACACTAATAGTTGGCATACACTAAATACAACGATATTAAACGAAGACGCTTTCAGAGTACTCTACAGCGCAAAATCACCTGGACTATCTATGTTTGCGATATTTGCACTGAGAACTAAAAATATTACTATTGAGCAGTTTGACAACGTAAGTACTCCACAACAAGACAATATCACTACTCCACAAATTTATCTTGGAGCACAGTTGAATACAAGTGTAATTACCTCGAACAAAGAATCAATTATCACAGGCATGCTTACAGAAAGCATACTCACAAAAAACTATAGCATACTAGTGTTTGTGATTTTAGGAGCTCTAACATTACTTTTAATATTGTTTTTCAAAAGGCGTTCCCATAGAAAGGTAGTGTATGAGTATGATTCATGGTGATAGATTATGGTGGATAGACTTTAGTCGTGGAATTGCACTGATAGGAATGCTTATCTTCAATTGGATTTTTACTCTTAATTATTTCAGGTTGTTGAGATTTGATTCATGGTTTTTCTGGCAGGCTTTTCCGCATCTTATTGCAGGTATGTTCATATTCATTTCAGCTATAGCGCTCACTATAAAATTTGATGCTTCCAGAAATGTAAAGCGTAGTATCCGCCTGGCTGCCATAGCTCTAGGAATAACATTTGTAACATGGATATTCTTTCCGAAGTATGTTATACTGTTTGGTATCATACACTTTCTTGCAGTAGCAGGTATTCTATCGATTCCATTCGTGAAATACCAGAAAGCAAACATTCTTTTTGGTTTTGTGTTGATATTACTAGGGATTATTATTAATGGTATCAACGTTGATTTTCCATGGTTGCTTTGGTTGGGATTGATACCAAAGAATATAGTTAGCTTTGACTACATACCGTTGCTGCCGTGGTTTGGTATTACATTATTAGGTATAGGATCTGCAAAATATCTCAAGAATTATCTTAAAATGTCTAGAATGCCTATGTTGGTAAAGCCTATTTCCAAAATAGGAAGACACACACTTGCAATTTATATTCTTCATCAACCTGCACTGATAGCTTTGTTGTACATAGTAGGTATATCATGATCAAGTTCAAGATGATATGAAATATAGTGGTTAGATCTGTTACTTTACAACAAGCGTTGCCCTTATATCAGGATGATCAATATTACTATTACCTTTCCAACCATCTATATCATTGCAAGTACGGCAGTAAATTGTGAATGTACCTCTTTTATCAGCTACAAATTCTATAATCTCTGGATTGCTTGGATTTGTTGTTCTAGCAGCTCTGTTAATATTGTATGCATCGATGGTAATACCGTGTTTGTGTGATTCTAGACCAGGACCTGATATCGCAGATATACGTACAGGATCGCCTAGATTGACTTCAAAGGTTTTTGGAGAGTAGCTTGTATGGAATATTGTCACATTGAATTCTTTGACAGTTTTTGGTGATTGTTTTGGTTCTTGTATTTGAGTTGGTTGAGTTGGTTCTTGGATTGGTTTTGGTTGTGTTGGTTCTTGGATTGGGGTTGGTTGAATTGGTTGTGTTTGTTCTTGGATTGGTTTTGGTTGTGTTGGTTCTTGTAGTACTGTTGGTTCTTTAATTGCAGCCATTTCATCCACTGGTTTTTGATCTGGTTCTGTAGGTATAACTGGCATTGCCCCTTCTATTGGTTCTTGGTTTGATGTTGAATTTGGTTGCTGATTAGAAACACAAGCTGAAATAAAAACTATACTTATAATTAATATCAATAGATGCTTAAGCATTCTAAATTATTGTGCAGATGTATTTTTATCTTTGAACACAAGTTAAAAATCACAGTTTTGTCTTGACGTCGATAATCCTACCAAGAGCATTTCCAACGAGTAATGCAACTAAAATAGGATCACTATGTGGAACAAATGCTGCAATTATAGCAATTACTACGCCGTACAATATTCTACCGTTTCTGCGGGTTGGCGACGTCATTGGTTCTGTAAGCATAAAGAACGCAAAGAAAAATATGTAAGAACTTGAAATAGGATTAACCTGTGTAAGTAGAAAATATACAACAAGAAACGGTAGAACAAGATGCAATCTTTTATAGTAAGTGGCAACAACCAAGCCAAGTACCAAAACAGGGATCATGCTTGTTGACCACCATGCGAAAGATACTGGAAATATTATAGAAGATATGATAAGTCCAAATGTCGCTGGGTTAAACACATTGCGATTTTTTACTTTTATAACGTGCTTAGAAACCATGGCTATAACAGCTGCGATAGCTGCATAAAACGGGTTGTTAACCTCCAGAATTGTTGCGATAAACAGACCTGATATTATAGCTGTCTTTGGCAGAGACACACTCTTCTCTTTAAAATAAGTTATTGCAAGATCTGTAACAACTGCAGCTATAATAGCGCTTGCTATTTGCGGTAGAGTTAATAATGGACCAAACGCAACAATACCAAAAATTGCAATAACAGAAAGCGAAAAAATCATCAGATCATAGATGTTCACTTTTAATTTCGGTTTCGGAAGGTCGAACTTCATAATCTTCATTATCTATCACATTCCAAGATAAGATCCTTTCTTAATAAGATCTTTTCTTGTAAGAAAAGCTCTTATTATCTTCAAAAGAACTATTGACTATCATAATTATCATGATCTTCCTTATATACCACGACTAAAGTCGTGGGTTTGTTGGAAGATGTGATCCCGAACACGTCCTTAGTACATACCGCCTATCCTCAGAAACCTTATAGGTTTCTGGGATCTTGAATAACCAGAGGTTATTCATAGAAAGGCGGTAGTTTTGGACGTTTTCAAGATAACCAGCATTTTTCTTGGGACATGTTCCAGATAACCAATCTACTTTACAATAAGCGTTGCCCTTATGTCAGGATGGT
Organism: uncultured archaeon; assembly: GCA_964394755.1. Lineage (GTDB taxonomy): Archaea > Aenigmatarchaeota > Aenigmatarchaeia > GW2011-AR5 > GW2011-AR5 > CAYMYT01. Next base: position 9,640 of record CAYMYT010000014.1, on the reverse strand, counting down.
CGATATTACTAATACCTTTGAAACCATCTGCATCATTACATGTTTTGCAGTAAATTGTAAATGTACCTCTTTTATCAGCTACAAATTCTATCACTTCTGGATTATTCGGATCTGTTGTTCTAGCAGCTCTGTTAATATTGTATGCATCGATGGTAATCCCATGCTTATGCGATTCTAGGCCAGGACCTGATATCGCAGATATACGTACAGGATCACCTAGATTGACTTCAAAGGTTTTTGGAGAATAACTGGTATGGAATATTGTTACACTGAATTCTTTAACTGGTTTTGTTAGTTGTGTTGGTTCTCGTGTTTGAGTTGATTGTGTTGGTTCTTGGATTGGGGTTGATTGTGTTGGTTCTTGGATTAGTTTTGGTTCTTGGGTTGCTGGTGGCTGCTGACTAGAAACACATGCTGAAATAAAAACTATACCTACTATCAATATGAATAGATGCTTAAGCATTCTAAATTATTGTGCAGATGTATTTTTATACTTACAATATCCTTACACTAGGAGTTTCTACCTTCTCACATTTATTATTAACACAGTTGAAATCTGTAGCACAAGCTTTTTCTTTGTAAACTGTTCCATCACAGCAGTCAAATGGACATAGCTTCTTAACACACTGACTATTAACACAATCTTCGTTGTAGTTGCACTGCTTTAATGCATGCGAAAATCCAGTGCAACATTGATATGGACAAGGTGGTTTCACACACCTATTGTCAACACATACAGTTTCACCTGAGCAGCCTTTAACTGCATATTCAGTTGTTTCAGGACAGCATTCAAACGGACAGTTTGGTTTCACACAATGATTATTTTGGCACACATTTCCTTCTGAGCACATTTTTGTTTCAAATCTACTATGTTCATCGCAGCATTGAAATGGACATCTCTCAACTACACATTTATTATCAACACATATAGTTCCTACTGAGCAGCCTTTTTTTGTATACTCGCTCTCTTCAGGACAACATTCAGACGGGCAATTCGGTTTCACACACTGATTATTTCTGCACATAGATAATCCTGAACAATGTTTTGTTTCAAATCTACTATTTTCATTACAACAATCGAAAGGACATTCTGATTTAGCAACCTGTTTATTAGTTGCTTGTCCTTGCACACAAGCAGATACAAATATTACAGCTACTAGAAGTAGAGTCAAATATGATTTTTTAATGGAATTCATAGGTCGAACACGCATTCAATAGGATCCTAATATTTTTATAGCTAACGTATCACATCTTTGCGAAAAAATACCAGAAAGTTACCTATATTTGTGGGAAAATTAAATTTGACTACAAGTATTTCTTAGCCACCTACAAATCGTCAAAATTTATATCTTTTTATATATACTTTGTAACACACATACCTTTATTAATCAATTTTTTACTTTAATATCGATAGAAATGGAAAAAAAGTTTAGTTTGCTAATGGTATCAGGAGTTGTATTCATAGCTTTTGTAGCAATAGCTTATTCTAATGGTTCAGTAGTTGTAAGTTCGCCTGTTATAAATTTCGTTTCAGGCACAGAATATTGGAGCTCTTCAGGAGCAGGCATAACAGAAAAAGCATCCACAATAATCAGTGTAGTGAATTACAAAGGAGATCCATATAATATAGATTCTTGTACTGCTACAATTTACTATCCTGATAAAACAGTCTATGGCTTAGCTACTCCAATGAAAAAATCACCTGTTCCTGGCAACTGGTATTCAGATGTCCCTGTTCCATCAGAGGAAGGGAATTACGAACAGTATGTAGTATGTAAATATAATGGTGATAAAACAATATCAACATCAAAATCATTCCACGTGAACCCTGCCTTAAATTACCTGAAAGTTATCGGTGCTGATGTCCTAAGCGTTGGTACAAATCTGTCAAACACTAATATTACTTTGCATGCAAATATAGATAATACAAGAACAGATCTAAATGCAAGAATAAACAAAGCTGAGACCAATTTGGATAATCTTATTGATAGCGTAAATGCAACAATTACATCTCAATTAACTAGTGCTGAGGCAAATCTTAATACAAAAATGACAAATGTCAATTTAGAGATAAAAGCAACAGTAAAAGATACTGGTGCAGAAATTATTAGCAAGATTAATACCACTGAAACTAATCTCAATAATTTGATAGATTCTGTTAATAAAGACCTTTCAAAACAACTTCATGCAGCTAATGCAACACTACTTTCAAAGATTACAGATGTAGATGCAAATATAGTTGGAAAAATTGAAAATTCTACTGCAACAATTACAGCAAGAATATCTTCAGCAGAAACAAATTTGGACAAACTCATCAATGACGTGAATAAAAATCTTACCAATAAACTCAATGCAGTTAATGCTGATCTTGATACCACACTAAAGAATGTGAATCTAACCCTTTACACAGAAATAAGTACTACAAGAGAAGTTATACGAAAAGAACTTCTAGATGTAAATGGGACACTAACAGACCTTATAATTAAAGTTACAGATGATATAGATGATTACCTCAAAGTATATCTACCAGGTATTAATCAAACCGTTACAAAAATATACACAGATACACAGTGGATAGTCTCGAATGCAGCAACATCTTCTGAAATGAAAAAGAGATTTGATTCAGTAGATAGCAACCTCAAAATAATAGAAGATTTCTGCAGTACAGGTGAAACAAACTCTTCAGCACTATGTTCAGAAGTTTACAGTATGCGAGATGTAATAAATAAAATGCGGGCAGAACAGGGTAACATTCTATTAAACATAAACCAAACTACAACAAATACTTGGAATCTATTAAGTGGTGATATTACAAACAGTATTAACAACATCCTCTTACAATTAGGAATAATAAGAGAAACAGCATTTGACATAAATGAAACAGTAACAGAAATAAAGAGAATACAAGAAGAGCAAATACAAATAAGGGTAATATCTTAATTCTATACTCTTGGAAAAAAGCCATTCATCATACTTTGTTTTCTAACTACATGTAAAAATTGATTTTCTAGCCTATTTTGCATATATTTAGGTGGTACTCAAAATAAATTCGTTTTCAATATTTGTTGTTTAATCAACTATTTATATTTTTATTCAACTATATAGTTGATATATCAATTTATCCATAGAAATCTAATTAGCTTTATATAGTTGTGTAGTCAACTATACAATTGATAAAAAGATTATATTGTTGATATATCAATTATTAGGATTTGATTTGTATGCATGATTCAGAATTAAAAATTCTTTCGAGCTTCTTTCCTGTGGCTGATAAGATATACACTACAAAGGAAATAGAAAGAATATCAGGTTATTCTCACGAAAGGGTTCATACTATTCTATGTAATTTGGAAAAGAATAAGGTATTGACTAGAAGAAATCTTGGTAAAGTGAATATATACAAACTTAACAAAGGTTCATCTCAAATGTTTCTTGCTTATGTTTTTGCTATCGAAAAAAGAAAAAATCAATATTTCACGGAAAATCCGGAAAGAGCAGAATTTTACAGTAAAATTGTAAAATTATTGGGAACAAAATGCAATGCAATAATAGCACTTCCTTCTCTTGGTGAAATTATATGCATCAGTGAAAATGGTATATCAGACGTAAATATAGTAGACGGTAGAACAAAAATAAAATTACTTACACCTGATGAATTACGAAGTATAGTACAAGACAAAGAGTTATACGCAAATATTGTAAGAAATGGGCTTATTTTGAGTGGTATTGATTTTGTTTTTAGAACGATTTATAGAGAGGTTCCTGACTATGAAATATAAGTATGTAAGTAATGAAGAAAAGCGCAGAAGAATTATTATAGCAGGTTTAGTTATTGCTTTTATTCTAATATCGAGCATATCGGTGTATTTATTCACGCAGCCAACTAAACCTGACTCATTACTCAAATTCGTATCAGGAACAGTATATATAGCAGGAGAGAGGGGACAAGTAATAGTAAGAGTAAGTGATAGATTTGGCAATCCTATTACAAATGCTACCTGTTCAGCAACAGTTATACATCCTGATAAAACATATTTCTTCATAGACAAGGCAATGCAGTCATCATCAATACCAGGAAACTACTTTATAGAATTTACTACGCCTACACATATTGGTCTATACGAAGAGATAGCAACATGTAAAGGATCCTTTAAAGATAGTCCAATAGACTTGAAGGTATCATCGTCATTCCAGGTTTCGCTTGGATTAAGTCTCATAACAAATGTGAGCGCGCGACAGATAGAACAGTATGAGAATCTAGTAAATAAAATTCTTATATTGGAAAATAAACTAGCTGCTGTGAATACTACAATAAAAGAAACTTTTAACGCAGTAGAAAATAATCTAATTTCTGTCAATAATACAGTAGCACAAGGATTCGATAAAACATCTGATAAGTTGACTGGTGTTGAATCTTCGATAAATACAAATATATATAGTGTGAATGACACTGTTAGCGGAAGATTTTCTAAGTACTATGGTGATATGCACAATCTTTCTACACTGATGGCTGAAATATTCTCGAATAAGTAGGGTGAATTATAATTTTTATAGCAAACCAAGTAAAGATTCAGGACGGTTTGCTAGTAGGAGTCCAACAAAAATTATACTGGATTCTTTTGCAAGAATGACTCAAGAATTCATTCTGCACAGAAGGAACGTTGTTCCTTCTTGTGTTGGACGACTATAAGATATAAGAACATGGAAGAGCCATAATAGTTATGCGGTTTACCTACACACTTTTGTTGTTGATTTTTGCTATTGTTGGTTTTGTGTATGCTAGCGAAGCAATAGATAGTGTAGCTTCAGTAAATAATATAGAAACATATTTTATTTTGGCTGCACTGATTTCAATACTGGCTGTATGGGGTTTTTTCTATACGAGCAAGTTAAAAAAACATAAAAGCAAGTATAAAGGTAAAGGCAAAAAAACCAAAGAAAGTAAAATCGATCTGAAAAAGCCTATTCTTATTTCTGTTTTGATACTTATTGTTGCAGGTCTTGCATATTCTCTGTATATTGCATATATCACGAATGCAGCATCACAGGGTGTGATTGTTTGTATAGAATCAGGGTGTGTGTGGTCAACTCATATACATGCAGATGTTGATGTAGATATTTGCGGTGAGGATATAAGATTACCTATAGAGAAAGGTTCACTTACACTGTCGCATACACACGAGGAAAAAAATAAAATACACTTCCATGAAAGAATACCAATTGATAAAGATACGAGAAAACTATTGAATACCACTCCATTAAAACTTGGTACATTCTTTGATGAAATTGGTGTGGCTTTTGGCTCTGATTACATAGGAGAGAAAAGAAATGGTGATTTATGTGATGATACTTCTACGCTGAAGATGTTTGTAAATGGCAAGCCTAATGCTGACTTTAGAGATTATGTATGGAGAGATGGAGATCACATAAAACTTGTTTTTGATGAAAGGGTTGAAACCCAAATTACTGAAACTACAACTACAAGCTCTAGTACATTTCTTGCTCCACAGATAAGCCTGCCTATAATAGTAGGTCTTGCCCTAGTTGATTCAATAAATCCGTGCGTGATTGGTGTTCTCATTTTGCTTATAACAGTGCTGCTAAAGGCAAAAAAGAGGAGGTCAGTATTAATAAATGGTTTTATGTATACTGCTGGCGTTTATGTCACTTATATTCTAGCTGGACTTCTCTTATTCGGTGTCATTAATTCTCCACCTTTCCGTGCAATAAGTCAGTTTGCATACGCATTTCTTGGTGGATTTATAATATTAGCAGGTTTCTTGGAGATAAAGGATTTCTTTTGGTATGGTCGAGGTTTTTCATTGGCAATACCAGCAAGATTTGTTCATATTATTGAGGGAGGCGCTCGCTCAACACATACAAGTTTGCTTGCAGCATTTAGTTTTGGTGCTATTGTAACACTTATAGAGATGCCTTGTACTGGTGCACCTTATCTAGCTGTGATTACAATGATGAGCCAAAGTGGTATGCAATTTGCACAAGCACTGGCACTGCTTTTATTATATAATCTTGTGTTTGTACTGCCGCTCCTTGCGATAATATATATGGGCTACAAAGGTGTTGGAACAAAGAAAATGGAGAACTGGAGGCATGAGCAAAAAGGTAGGATGCGTCTTGTGGTAGGGCTTTTCCTCTTAGCCATAGGTATATGGATAATATCATTTGTACAGCCGTTAGAAGTAATATATATATTAGCTGCGAGCTGTATTTTATTAATATTCTGCATGTATATACTAAAGAGATTTGGGTTGATTAAATGATTAAAATTAAATCTGTAATTAAACGAGATGGAACAACACAGAAATTTAAAAGGCACTATCTTGAAAGATCGGTACACCGTGCTATGGTTGCGGCAAAATTTGCTGATGGTGAATTTGCAAAAGCATATGCAGGTGAAGTGATAAGAGAACTTGAAAAATCACGAAAAGAAGTTGTTAAGGTGGAGAAGATAAAATCAGCTGTTTGTCTTGTTCTAAAGAAGCATAATATGAAAAAAGCATGCGATGAATATATGTTCGTTTGGCTGCACCTAAAGCCGGTTAACCTTACAAAAGTAATGAAAAGAGATGGTAGTATAGAAAAATTTCATATAGAAAAACTGTTTAAAAGTATACATAAGAGCATAATGCATACTGGTATAAATGATTCGAAGCTTGCACATAAAATAACGAAACAAGTGATAACTATACTTGAAAAGAGATTTGATGGCAAAACTATACCAATAGAAAACATAAAAGAAACAGTCGAATTCGTTCTTGTTAAAGCAAAGCATCCAGGTGCTGCAAAGAAGTACATACTTCATAGGTATATGTAGTTATGAAGAATTGTGACTGTCAAAACAATATACTAGCAAAATTCACACATATGTTTTGCTTTAGCTTTAGACGTTTTTGATACTTTAGATTTTTTCTTTTTTACTGCGGCCATAATATAAATTTTATTCAGCATATAAATATTTTTCTATGATCGAAGATACTGATATTCATAGATATTATTTGATGTAAGGAGACAGCAATCTACTCCAGCTATTATACATACTAGCATATTCTTCTTCACACCCAGAAGCTCTATCTTCTGGCAGTTGCCAGTCTGTAACTAAATATTTTCCATCCTTAGGGTTACTTCCGTATATCCAACAAATAATATTATAATATCTTCTTCTATCAGGAGAGTGAATATCTGAAAATATTGATTCTTCGATATCCGATTTTTCAGATGTTATAAAGAACCAATTGGCTCCATCCAAAAGAGCGCTAGTGCTTGATTCGTTAGCACCTAAAAGAACTAGTGTAGATACTTGGTCAGCATTGTCTTCGGAATTGCCTGTGACAGGTAAATCATATATGTCTACTAATGCATGTCCTACTTCATGATAGAATACAAAAAATATGCTGTTCAACATTGCAGATGCTAGGTCTGTATCATCTTTTGAATAGTTGTAAAATACTTGAGCAAAGTGATCCATTAATTCATAGCATATTATTATTTGTTTTGTATTAGGATCGTAAAATGCGTTTTCTTCTCCGCATTCTGCAATATTTATTGTAATGTCATATGGTAAAATCAGTTCACTGTTTAGGATCTGTGCTTCATTCTCAAAAATCTGCGCTTCTTTGAATATTTTTTCGTATTCTAAGCTGGTTTGGTTCGTTACTGGGGAATATACAACCTTGAAGTCTCCATTATCTGCGGTAATGTTTTGCTTTTCAGTGTAATTTCCATTACCAGTAGTAATATTCTGTGCTATTTCTGTTTTTGGAGCTTCAGAGACACAACCACTAACAATGGCTGCTAGAATTAATAAGATTGGAAACAGAAACCTAGTTTGTTTTGTGTTCATACTTATCGTATCTTCCCTTAACAGATCATCCTATTGAATCTTCCTTATCGTATACTCTTAATATATCTTCTTAATATATCGCAAGAAAATAATATAATGCACATAAGTGAGAGGGAACTTGATCTGCCTGAATCTGTTATAGCACAGTTAATAGAAATTGCTGGCAAGCGTCGTGATATAATATCGTTGAGTTACGGGGAGCCTGACTTCAATGCTCCTAAGCCTATCACTGTCTATGCTCGAAAAATTGTGCATAAAGCAACGCACTATGCACCTCCATCAGGTTTACCAGAATTCAAGAGAGCTATTGCCAGAAAGCTTCGCAGCGAAAACAAAATAAAATGCAGTGAGGATAATATTATAGTAACGTGTGGATCGCAGGAAGCACTTTTGCTAGGACTACTTTGTACGCTTGACGTCTCTGAACAGGTCATTATTTCTAATCCTACATTTCTTGGATATAAGCCAACAGCTCAGCTGCTTGACATTTTTCCTGTCTATGTAGATACTTATGAAGATAACAATTGGAATATTGATCCTGATTTGATCAAGAAAGCAATAGATACTAAGAAGACAAAAGCAATAATCATAAATTCACCTGGAAATCCTACAGGAAATGTGCTTAGTAGAAAAACACTGGAGGAAATAGCAGACATAGCTGTTGAACATGATCTGTGGATATTCAGTGATGAAGCATACGAGAAAATTGTATATGATGCTAAGCATGTTAGTATTGCTTCTCTGAATGGTATGGAAAAATATACGATAACACTGCAGACATTTTCCAAGAGTTATGCTATGCCTGGCTTTAGGATTGGATATGCAGCTGTGCCAAAAGATCTGGTAGAAGTGATGGCAAAAACCCATATATACACAACTATATCTGCGCCTATGATATCACAGATGGTTGGTGTAAAGGCGCTGTCTTTACCAAAGAAGTATGTAAACAAAATGGTAAATTCCTATAGAAGCAGGAGAGACTATATGATAAAAAGGTTGAATGAAATTGGTCTAAGTGCAACAAAACCTGATGGAGCCTTCTATATATTTGTATCGGTGAAGGACTACGCAAAGAATAGTGTAGAATTTTCTCGCGCGCTTCTTAAAAAAGAAAGGGTTGCGGTTATACCAGGTTCTGAATTTGGTAGTAATGGAAATGGTTATATTCGATTGAGCTATGCCACGGATATAAAGCTTATAGAGAATGGGATGGACCGAATAGAAAAGTTCCTTCATCAGAAAAAGTGATTTTCGAGTATCGCATAAAATTTTAAAGATTGTGTAGATCATAATATCATATAGCTAATCATTAGTGGTTAGTTGGTAGGAGTCCAATAAATAAAATATTGGACGACTATAAATTTCACATTCAATGTGTGCAAAACCAACATCAGGATAGTGGATCAAAATGGAAAACATTGAAGAAATATCACGATACTTGGAATTAAATTACATAAAAATTAAACTTAAAACTACAGAAGATGGCATCAAAGTCTTAAGCTTCATAAAGAATGAATTTTGGCGTATGAAGGAGCTAGGTGCAATACATTACGATGATACAGGAAAGATTTACAAAACTTATACCAATCAACGTCCAGAATATGACCCCTATATTGAGTATGGTTATGATTTGAATAAACCAGATAAACCCATTCCTATTATAACAAAAGACCCGGAAATTCGGGAATTTGCACACATAGTTCAAAAACCAATAGAAAGACTTTTACAAGAAGTTAGAGGAAATTTCTATTCAGATCAATTAAAACCAATACGTGAAGC
>CAYMYT010000013.1:4161-14479 GCA_964394755.1 uncultured archaeon | reverse complement strand
ATACATACCAACTAAAGTTGGTAGTTTTGGACGTGTTCCAGATAAACTAAAGTAACGCAGTTTACTATATAGCTTTAGATGATTTACTAATACTTGCTGGGAAATGAGCTGGGATCTGCCTCTATATATGTTATAATAAAGAGACAACCAAAGGCCGAGTTTCAATTCAATGCTCGAAAGGTTAAAGGCGCAGTCCTTATAGGCATTTGCTGAATAGGGCGTATGTTTGCTAAACCTGTGTGCGCAAGCACACGAGGGTTCAAATCCCTCTCCCAGCGCTATTGTATATCGTGTTAAAGTTAGGTATACAGATCAAGCTATTTCTTTTTGACTAAATTGACTACAATAAGTAGTCTCTGAATAGCACTGATATTTGTAAGAACCGCCAATAAAACTATAACATAGGTTAAAAATACTATGTTATATGCTGCCAACAGTATTCCGATAAATAATATTATGAGTCTTTCTGCTCTTTCCAGTAGCCCGCCTTTTATCTCATCCTGAGTAAGATTCTTTTCCTTTGCAGCTGCTTTAACATAAGTCGTCATCATTCCACCAAAAAAATATAGGAAGAGCCATACATTTCCATCTATGAAAAACGCTGGCAAGCCTACAAATAACAAACCGAATACTATTATTCCTTCCACATACCTATCAACAACAGTATCAAAATAAGCTCCCAGATTAGAAGCTTTTCCTGTAACTCTTGCAACAGACCCATCTACTAGATCCAAAAAAGCAGAAATTATGAAAAATGTGGCTGCTAAAATGAACTCAGAATTCACAAGAAAGTATAGTGCAACAATAGCTGGAATAATGCTTATCGCAGTCCACTGATTTGGTGTTAGGCCTATTCTACTAAATAGTATTCCTATCTTAATTAATAAGTTATTGAATTTCGCCCGTTTCTTGTAAAGCATAAATATTGTCAAATGCTATCTTTTTATGGTTTTTACCATAGCCTTGTAATCTGAAAAGTTTCTTAAATCCTCAGTTTACTAGTTCTCTAGGGTCGGTAGTCTAGCGGCTATGACGCCACCCTTACAAGGTGGAGACCGGCAGTTCGAATCTGCCTCGACCCACTCCAGTATTATTTCTAAAGTGCGTTTAGTGGTTTATTAATAATTTATAGCTAACCAAGAATTCAAGATACTATACAAAGGCCCCGTTAGTCTAGCCCGGCCAAGGATATCGGCCTTTCGCTTTATAGTGAAAGTTTTGAGCAACTAGTGCTATGAGAAAAAGAAGAAAGCCGACGACGTGGGTTCAAATCCCGCACGGGGCATGATCGATAACCAAGATAGATAATTAGAAATGTATAGATCTTAGATCTTTAATCAAGTCGTCTAACTCCACCTTCATTCAGAACATAATCATGCTCAATGCGACATCCTCCTTTCAGATATACTCCAGGCTCGATTGTGAATACCATTCCATTCTTTAGTACATCTGTACTTCCTCGAGAAATCCATGGTCTTTCATGTACCGCAACACCAAAACCATGTCCTAATCCATGTATAAAGTGCTTTTCAAGCTTACCCAATTCTCTTCTTACAAATACGTCGAGATCTGCTGCTTTAACATTCTTTTTAATGATGCTCTCTGTATCTTCTATTATGCGTTCTAGAATTCTGGTATACGGACTTCCTATAGTTCTGGATATGTCAGAACAGTATCCTCTATATTTTGCACCAAAATCAAGTAGAATCGGCTCTGTTAATTTTTTTGTGGTTGGCCTATGATGAGGATACACAACATTACTTCCAGCCGCAACTATAGTCGGAAATGCTGGTTGGCATCCATTCTTTGCAATCAGTGTGTCTATCAACGCTGCCAGCTCTATTTCCGTTGTATTTTTTATTTCATCCTGTACAATATAAAAAATCTTCTTTGAGATACCACAAGCTTTACTAATACACTGTATCTCGTACCTATTCTTTATTACTCTTATTTCTTCTAGTTGTTTTGAAATGTTTTCTGTTTTCTTGATGTTCTCAAACGTATCCGCAAGTGTAAATGATTTATTTATTCCTATCTTACGATTACGACCAAAGTCTATTTTCTGCGTTGTGATATTCTTAACACGTGAAGTTTTCCTTGCACGACTCAACTCCATTTCATTCGTATATATCACTGGTTTTGAAAAGTCGTAGTAAAATATGCCACTGACGTCTGTATTAGTGAAATAGAAAAAATTTGGGTCAGCACATCTCTCAGAATTGAATATTGCTATCGCATCCATTCGCTCCGATAAATGGTCGAGTTTCTTTAGTCTTGATTTTAGCTGACTCATGATTTTTATATCTCCACAATATTTTTAATACCGTTAGTTCTGTCGCAATATTTTATAATCAGAAAAATATTAGAAAAAAGAAAAAATTACTCTAGATTGATGTCGAAGTCTATATCACTTTCACTTATGTTCAATTCTGCTTCTATACTTTCTATATCTGCTGTGGGTTGCTCTACTAGTGAATTGATTTCTTCATCTGTGATGACTTCTACAGTCGTTGGACTTTCTGTTGTTCCTTTTACCACATGTTTTTGCATTAGGAAGTAACCTGCCATACCAACAGCCATCAAAATTACTAATATTCCGATTAGTAGTGTTTTTGATGACATTTTACTCAACTCCTTTGGCTGTTAGTTTCGTAGTTCCAGTAATGTTTACTTCTTCTGCTCTATACTTCCTCACTTCTTTCACCACTTCTTTAAGGTCTTTGTATGCAGCCTTAATGTACTGATTTGCTTCCTTCAAAAGTACATTTGCTTCTTGGAACAACTTGTCGATATCTTTGTTATTTTTAATTTCTGCATATTTCTGTTTTGCTGCTTCATGTTTTTGTTTTGCTAAGTCAATTTTTGTTTTGAAATCACTCAGCAATGCCTCCAAATCTGTAGTGTTCTTCCCCTGTTCTTTCAATTTTTGTATTGTGGTATCTATCTTCCCGGATGCTATCTCTGCATTATTTATGAGCCAGAGAATCTTTGCGCTCATCAGGTTTCCTACCATTCTTTTTGTAGCTGGTCTTATCTCTTGCCATTCGTCTCTGATATTTTTGCTTATATCAGCTAGCTCCTTTCTTGTTTTTACTTCTTCTATTTTTGATTGTTTTTGCTTAAGTCGTGTGATGTAAGACTCCAACTCATTGAGAATAGCTTCCTTTTGTGTTTCGTTAAGACTTGGTTCGCTCTCTATATATGCGCTGAGTGTTTCCATGTATTTGACTAGTGTACCATGGGCTTTTATTGAAAAGCCTTTTCCTTTTTCAATGGCTTTATCCATGTCCTCTTTGTTTTTAGATTGCGCATACTTATTTTTTGCTTCTATCCAATCCTGTCTTGCATCTTTGTAATCCTGTCTTGCATCTTTGTAGACATCTCTAAGTTTCGTGTATTCTGTTTTTGTATCGTTGTATTTCTGTGTTGTTGACTGTTCCCAGTTTCTTAGCGGCTGTGCATTTGTTACAGACACCATACCTGTCAAAAATATCGTGAACAATAATACTGCTACGATTTTTGACATCCTGTTTTCCATTTTCTTTTGGATCATTTCATTCACCTCCTCCTAAAAACTACTGGTCGTAAGTACCTTATAAACACACTTCGTAAAGCTTTACGAAACTTTATTAAAGAATGGTTCTTAGTATGAACATGCGATACTGGTTCAGTGCTGCCGTGATTTTGTTGGTAATATTATTGAGCAGTACTGTAGAAGGGGCAACGATAAGAGGAACTGTGTATGGACCAGACTTTGGACTTTTAAAAAACGTTGTAATCAGTGTGAATTCAACTCCAGAACAACTCTATATTGCCAAGAATGGGGAATACACTTTTAATCTTGGTGTCGGCGAATACCTAATTGAAGCTAAGTATTACAGTAGTGCTTTGTTAGAATATTCTGGAATAGAGAAAATTAAAATTACAACATTAGAAGGAGATTTTATAGTAGATTTTATATTGCTTCCGTCTATAGAGGACGAGAAGCTTTTTCAAAATTATCCTGAATTGGAAGAACTTTTTGTTGAGAAGACTGAAAATACTTTAGTGATATCTATTGTTATATTTGCTTTTATTTTGGGTGCGATTATTTACTTGCGTTTACGGAAAAGAAGTTTGGTTAAAGATGTAGCTAAAAGTGAGGAAGAGGTACCAGAAGACTTGAAGAAAATGATAGAAATTATTAATAAAAGTGATGGTAGGATCAGTCAAAAAGAATTAAGGAGAAAAATGCTGCCGTATTCTGAAGCAAAAGTAAGTCTGATGGTAGCTGATTTGGAAGATAGAGGTTTTATTAGAAAGATGAAGGTAGGTAGAGGAAATATTATTGTTCTTAAACCATGATATGCACTTTTCTTACCTCAGATCCTTTATCGTAAGCACATTAACTGGTCCCTTAACATGTTCTTTTAGGCCCATACCAACAAGCCAGTGTATTTTTCTGTTTACAGCAAAATCTACAAGATCCTGATTAACTTTAGCATCAAGTATTACCGCGTGTGCAGAATGCTCTATTGCATGCAATTCATTGATAGGTATTTTTGACACTATAGACAAATTGGTATCCAATATATATGCTGCATGTGTACCTATAAGGTCCATTAGCATTGTTTCAAGTAACTTTTTCTTACTACCATCAAGATCCTCTTGTTGTACTTCTGGTATATTAGGTGTATGCCTACTACTACGCTCATTTGCTGCTCGTTCCATATACTGATTCGTAGGCACGCGTTCCCTTAGTGCCTTAAAAATCTGTTTTTGTGATAATTCCTCTACTTCAAAGCCTGGCTCTGCTCTTGCTATAAAATCTATCTCAGCAACCTCCAAAAGCTTCTTGAGATCTAGGTCACCACCCCTATCATTATCAAGGAATGCTGTTGTTGTCCTCTGCTTAGTAAGTGCTCTAGCCTCTTCAGGTATCTTAGATCCTTCCATTGCTATTGCATTGTTTATTCCATTTCTTAGAAGGTTTATTACATCAGCACGACCTTCTACAACAATTATCTCTTCTGAATCTATTACAGCAGGTCCGCATGCAAGTCCTTGCCATGTCATCACTTCCTGTGCACGTATAGATTCTTTGATATTCTCAGAAACTTTCTGGATATTCAATTTTTCTACACTCATCCCTTTCAAAAGTTCTTTTGCTCTATCAACAACAAATCTGCGTTTTTGTGAGCGTACATCATCCACCTTTTCAACTGTTATTTTTGCGTCGCAAGGCCCTACTTTATCTATTGTCTCCAACGATGCTGCAATAATTGATGTTTCAGCTGCGTCAAGACTCGATGGTATTATAATAGTTGCTGAACACATCCCTTTATTATTCTGTATATTTGCTTCGATGCGGCCAATACGACCTGTACGTTGTAATTCACGTAGATCCAATTCTTGTCCAAGAAGTCCTTCTGTCTGACCGAATATAGCCCCAATTACATCAGGCTTCTCTATTACCCCTTTTGATTCGAGCTTCGCGTATATTACGTATTTTGCGAAATCTTGTGCTAACTTTGCCATTATCATCACCTATCTTATTTTAAGAAATAGTCGTAGCTCTAAATGTCACACCTGAACGATGATTTATAAATATTAAGCATAACTATTCCTAAAATACCTTAACAGAAATACTCTTAAGCTTGTTTTTTGTCTATATTGAACCTCAATCAACGGCACTAATTTTCATTTTTTGGACGATATCCAATATCCTTGTATACAAAGTATTTGAATCGTCTTCTACGCGTTTCCTTGTTTTCGTATAGACAGATTTAAGATAGTATTCTATAAGTGCTTCTGACACAGGACCTTCTTCGGTTATATCTGTTATAAACGCGATATTCATATGTATATTCAATACCGGCATTTTCTCCTTTTCTGCATAGTGCGTTTCACCTGTAATAGAGAAAGAAAATACAACCTTAGAAAAACTATCGACGTATTTTACTATATCAAAAACTACGTTTGTCTTTTTAACAGGACCGTCTGTAAGATAGCTATTTTGTATCTCATCCGGCTTACCAAAACCCATATCTGCTATTCTGTCTGTAAACTCAATAGCTGTATTATAAAGATTTTTTGTTTCGATGTCAAAGTTTTTTTCTAGAAGAATTTCGTTGATGTGCATAATTAATGTTCTATTCTGAAAATAAAAAGATTTATTCTTCTAGCCTGCAGTGGCTGCAAGTCCACACGCCATTAATTTCTTCTACGTCGTCTGTGTAATTGCTGCACACTTCACATTGGCCTTCACCAAGCAGTACATCTTCTCCGTTTGCTGGCTCTTTAGCTGTAAGACCCATCTTCATCCTTTCTATGAGAATCTCAAGAAGTGCAGGCTCTACCCGCAGCACATCATTACTTGTTATTATTCCTACAAGCCTTCCTTTATCAAAAACAGGTAGTTTCTCAATCTTTTTCTCAACCATCAAACGAGCAGCATCTTCTATTGTAGAAGTAGGCTCTACGCTTATGATATTTATAGACATTATATCTGAAACAACGTCGCCGCGGCCTTCAGCCACGTGTTTGTACACTATATCTGACATTGTCAGTATGCCTTTGATGTTTTTTTCTCCTGTAACTATAACACTACCTATCCTGCTGTCGCGCATAATTTTTGCAGCTTCATCTATTTTTGTGTCCATTGAAACTGTACGAACATTGCTGTTCATTACTTCTCCAACAAGAGCCTCGAATCGCATATACCAGTTAATAGTAGAGAGGCTTTAAATATTATGTTCCTGTACATCTCGGAACATACCTAGAGCATGTTCGAGTGTACAAGAAGGAACAAAGTTCCTTCGATGCATAGTAACTCGGTGAGTCCTTCTTGTAAAGTACTTATTTAAAAATTTTTGGTTTGTTATTGAATAGATATGAAAAGACATAGAAATGTACTGAAGGATTTTATGCCTAAGTATGGTGAATACCCAAGAATTCTCAACGATGCTAGGAGTATCCATGTAGAGGAACGACATAATTTTATACCCACTTATATGGATGGTATGGCTGTGAATATGCTTGAATACCATGTTAAATGTGCTGAAAATTATGGACAAGCTGAAGGTTGTATTGAAGCACAGAAAGCTAGAAATTCTATAGATTCGATCCGTGGAAACGTAAACCAATTGGTTTACGGGATGCATAGAGATGGTCATGATGGCTATCCTACACTGATGGTCATTACCGATGACTTAAATTCATCTGATCCTGCGATCAGTAAATCAAAAATTCCTGGTATGGACTTTAAAATTAAACCTAAATGTTTTGAATTGGGCCTAACTGGAAGAATACTGGAAGACAATTCTGGAGAACGCTATAATGACTCTTTATCTATAGAGTTAGATCTTTTTGACGCTTTTGATTTTGCAAAAGATATACGCCCAGCAAGAATCTTATCCGAAAACTCTGATGGAAAACTACATATCATATACGAAGATGGTAAAATCATTGATGATACAGAATACAAAACCAAAAGAAAAAAAGTCCGGTACGTTATGAGTGAAGACCAAAAAGGTCATTGGTCATGTGAAACAGAAGTTTTGCCTACATCTGGGTTGAAAGTCGTTGATTCTGATTTTTATGAGAGGATGAAAAAATACGCAGATGAAACAATATTATTTGGTCATAATTACAAAGATATTCACGAATTCCTTGCATATGTAACTTTAATTGATGAACATCTTATATGGAAAATTTGCAAAGATCGCTCTGACCCGAATACGGCCTTAGTTGATTCTGAACCATATTATGGGCTTTATCTTGGAAAACATCAGAGACATGAAAATAAAGGACGATTACACTTTATGCCACATAAAGCACATTTGTATTCCGATGCTGTTACAATAAATTTTGACCATAGAACAGGTATTCAATCATTGATGAATCTAGGAGACACTGTAAGAGATATTTGGGCTAGCTCTATTAAACATAAACATGAAGATAGACGAGTATATGGTTGGGATATTATATATGATGCTACTAGGGGGATTACACCTGAAAATCCTATATGGGTCAGAAATAATAAAGACTATGAAAAGTATTGTGTTCTGAAGTGATGATATCATTATAATAAAAATCATATTTCTTCAAAAGCTATAGAAACTTTTTCTATGATTTTCTTACCTATATTGCCATTATTATCAATAACATCCTTGAGTCTCAAAAACCTCCAGCCTTTATGGGATATCTTCCATCCTACATATGCTGTTGCTTTAGCTTTTTCTTCCCATTCCCTTAGCTGCAGAAGTTGTGTCTCCTCTACTTTGAAACCTGCCTTCCTGGATTTACATTCAATAACAAGAAGTCTACCATCCTTGGCCGCAATTACATCCGGGCTTGCAAGATTCAATCTGCCGCTTTTAGGTGTGCGTATAGCCATCCATCCCGCATCAGAAAGCTGATGAACGAGTGATAGTTCAGCCCTATATCCTTTAGCATAACCTAACATAGTTTTCTTATTCTCTGCACAAGGCTTTAAGTTTTGTTATAATCATTTTTGCATGGATATGAGTGGATTTCATAAAAAAACTATAGATGAAAGAACTTCTGTATTGAAAGAAATGGGTCTTGATGATAACGATATAGAAGTTCTACATAATGGTTTAGACCTTCCAACTTCGAACCGCATGATTGAAAATGTAATTGGTTTTGTTAAATTACCACTTGGTGTTGCTACAAATTTTCGTATAAATGGAAAGGATTATGTTGTGCCGATGGCTTTAGAAGAACCGAGTGTTGTGGCTGCTGCTAGCAATGCTGCGAAGCTCGCCTTACCTAGTGGTTTCACAGCAAAATGCAGTGGGTCTCTAATGATTGGACAGATACAATTAGTTGGTGTGAAAGATCTTTCTAGTGTAAAAAATATTCTTATAGAAAATAAAGAAAAATTCAGAGAAATTGTAAATGCTCGTGATTCGCATCTTATAAAACTTGGTGGTGGCCTCGTCGATATTAATTCCAAAGTACTTGACACCAACCGAGGCAAAATGGTTATCATTGAATTAACTGCTAATGTTCTAGACGCAATGGGCGCAAACGTTGTTAATACAATGTGTGAATCTCTATCTCCTTTTCTTGAAGAATTATTCCACTGTGAAAGTAGGCTCAAAATAGTATCTAATCTTGCTACTGGTCGTATGGTAAAGGCATCCGCTATTTGGGAGTGTGACAATAAAATTATTGATGGTATTCTAGACGGTTACGAATTTGCAACAGCAGACGTATATAGATGCGCAACACACAATAAAGGTATTATGAACGGAATTGATGCGTTAATGATTGCAACTGGTAATGATTGGCGTGGTGTTGAAGCTGGCGCGCACACATGGGCATCACTTGGTGTGTATAAGCCTTTAACAACTTATTCTAAGATTGGTGATGGTATGATCAAGGGAAGTATAGAGCTTCCAATGCAGTGTGCTGTCGTCGGTGGCGCAACAGCGTATAGTACTGCACGTGTGTGTCGAAAAATTCTTGGTGTGAAATCTGCTTCAGAACTTGCATGTGTAGCTGCATGTCTAGGTCTTGCAAATAATTTTGCAGCACTGCGTGCAATGGTTATTGAAGGCATACAAAAAGGACATCTAAGATTGCATGCTTCGAATCTAGCTGTAATGGCTGGTGCACAGGGTGATGCTATTTCAAATGTAGTCGATGTCATGATAAAAGAAAATAATATTAGCTACTCGCGTGCTTGTGAAATAATTAAAAGTAGAAAATAGTTTTGATACTCTGGTGCTTGATATCAGATCTTGTTGAGATCAAAACAAAACTGCTTCTAGCAAAGCTGCACCGATTATCAGCCATTCAGCAATAACAAGAAAGGCAATAGAGTCCTTTGTTATGTGTTTCATATTTTTTGTCCACCCACGTTCCCTAAGTATCCCCACTGAAAGAATTCCTCCACCGATACCAGCGATAAAGTATGCTGCTATTTCTGGTATACCATGTATCGCTATACTGCTTAAACCAATAGGTACCCCTACAATATAAGCATATTCAGTACTCAGTCCATTTTCCATAAAGTGTCTTACAAAGTTGCTTGCAAAAACCCCGACAACACTAGCATTCCATGAAAGAATAAAAATTGCGCCAGAACCAAAAACTGCTGATAAAATCCATATTAATCCCATCAATCTAGAGTTATTTACCAGATAAGCAAAAAATTCACTTTCTGTATTAGTGGCCATTCCAATTGACTGTAGTGTTTCCGTTTGTACAGAAAAAGCTGTATTATACTGGGGTAAAAAAATGTTCATGAATGAGAGTGTTATTGCTATACTTAGAAAGAAAACTGAAAATATTGTAATTGCGTGTAGGT
>CAYMYT010000013.1:0-4151 GCA_964394755.1 uncultured archaeon | reverse complement strand
GGACAAAAAAGATGGTTATGAATGCAACTGATAAAATCGATGCCTGCGACGGAAACATTTGGTACGAAATTACAACAGAAATAATTGAGAAGGCAGCTGATAGTATAGCCACATCCTTCAGACTAGCATTTGTTGGGTTCAGTATCGACTCGAGAACCATATTAATAGTAGATTTGGTGGCATTTATAGTTTTATTATCTTGAACACCACAGAAAAACGTGAATTCCGAACATGCCTTAGCATGTATACAAAGAAGATATGGTAAGATCGTTTCGTAAAAGAAAATCTCTTGGTGTCTTAAGAACTAGTAGTTGTCATGAAATACTAGAAATTAATTCCTTTTAAGAAATCTTACTGCCTTCTGCAGAATATTCACATAAACAAACTATAGCCTTTTCTAGTACCGCTATCATCTGAAATACTTTTTTAGAAGAACTAGATAATATAAATATATCTGGTTGGTTTGTCATAAGAGCTTGCACAACAGAATCTGCGTACTCCTCCAAGAGCTCTCTATCACGAATTGAGGGGTCTCCGCCCGACCACCCAGCTGGTTCATATAAAGTAAATTTGTCGAAATACTTCTGTAGGCGATCTTGCTCGTTATCATACGCATTAGCACTAATGTCTAGATTAATTCTGATGTCATTGTTTTTGTGTATGGATCCTTCTGCAGCAGACAAGTGAGGATATGTTTTCTGTGTAAAATTTTTATTAGGACTGTAGGAAATTCTCTTATCATAGCCAATAGAAAATCTTGAATTTGTTTTATCTCCTACATATATAAGAGCTTTGAAAAGTTCGTCATCGGTTATAGGTTTTTTAAAAACTAATTCTCGTTCAACTCTTTCTTCTATAGATTTATTCATAGTCATACGATATTATAAAAATATTAATAAATAGATATTGTTCCCATATATACACTATAGTGTCCTTACTAGACTAGGTATCACTTTAAGACTTTTTCTCCCAATTATCTCGTATGGATGTTGGTATAGTAGGTTACGGTTTCTACGTTCCTTCTTATAGAATACGTGTTAGTGATATAGCCGCTGTTTGGGGTCAAGATGGTCGGCGTGTTTCAACAGGGCTTCAGGTATATGAAAAGAGTTTGGGTGATGTAGACGAAGACACAATTACAATCGGCTTTGAAGCTGGTCGCAACGCACTATCTATGGCTGGGATAAATCCAAAAAATGTGAAAGCTCTTTTTATAGGTAGTGAGAGTCACCCGTATGCTGTGAAGCCTTCTGGAACAGTTGTTGCAGAAGCATTGGATATCTCTAATGATCTTATATTAGTGGATATGGAATTTGCGTGTAAAGCTGGAACAGCTGCGATGCAATGTTGTTATGGTCTTGTTAAATCAGGCGAAATTGAATACGGTATTGCAATTGGCGCTGACACTGCCCAAGGTATGCCTGGCGACGCATTAGAATATACTGCTGCATCAGGTGGCGCAGCATTCGTTATAGGTCCGAAACCTCTAGCGATAATAGAAGGTATGTACTCATATACTACTGACACACCAGACTTTTGGCGACGTGATCATGCAATATATCCAAGACATGGATCGCGTTTTACTGGAAAACCTGCGTATTTTCACCATGTGATTACAGCCACAAATGGTCTATTCAACAAACTTGGTCTTAATAAAAATGATTTTGATTATGTTGTATTCCATATGCCCAACGGAAGATTTCCAAAGGAGGCTGCAAAGCAATTAGGTATTGACCCTGAAAAAATGAAACAAGGTATGATAGTTGAAAATGTTGGCAATACTTATTCAGGTTCAAGCTTACTTGGCTTATGTTCTGTACTGAATGTTGCAAAGCCTGGTCAGCGTATATTATGTGTCAGCTATGGTTCTGGTGCTGGTAGTGATGCAATATCTTTCATGGTAACAGATGAAATACTGAATAAGACTAGGCATGATTTTTTCCATAGTAAACCTAATGTAACGTATGTTGATTACGCAAACTACGCAAGAATGAGAAAAAAGATTGTGGCTGAAGAGTAGATTGGTTTTATGGCTAAACTTCGTGTTGATTTGATGAGGACGATGATATTATGACAGGTATAGGTATTATAGGTTACGGAATGACAAAATTTGGTGAGCATTGGGACCGCTCTCTTAGAAGTTTGGCTGTCGAAGCCTCACTGGAAGCCATTAAAAATGCTGGCATAACCAAATCAGATATTCAAACCATGTATGTCGGAAATATGTCTGGTGGTAGCTTCGCAGGACAGGAACATCTTGCAAGTATAGTTGCAGGTTCTCTTGGGTTGAACTGTCCTTCTGTACGTTGTGAAGCTGCTTGTGCAAGTGGTGCTGTAACTCTTCGTTCTGCCTCAGTTGCAATAAAATCAGGATATGATATAGCCCTAGTAGTTGGTGTTGAAAAAATGTCTGACTTAAGTGGAGGTGATGTAGCATCAACTTTAATGGGTGCTGCTGATAGTGAATGGGAAGGCTTTACAGGATTAACTTTTGCAGGCTTGTACGCAATGATTGCGCGTGCCCATATGAATAAATTTGGCACAACACAAGAACAACTAGCACAGATAGCTGTAATCAACCATAAAAATGCTGTTGGAAATGCATACGCACAATATCCATTTCCGATAAAAATAGAAGATGTTCTCAATTCTGCTATGGTTGCCGACCCTCTAACATTATACGATTGTTCTCCTATTAGTGATGGTGCTGCAGCCATAGTGTTGGCGTCTGAACGTATTGCGAAAAAGATGGATCCTACATGGCTTCTTGCATGTGAACAAGCCAATGATCATGTTGCTCTACACGAAAGAAGTCTTACAGAGATGAAATCAGTTAAATTAGCTTCAAAGGTTGCATTTTCTAAAGCTGGTTTAACCCAAAAGGATATCGATTTAGCAGAAGTTCATGACTGCTTTTCTATAAATGAAATTATAGGTTTAGAGGATCTTGGTTTCTGTGAAAAGGGTCGTGGTGGTAAATTTGTTGAAAGTGGTGAAATTGAAATAGGTGGCGCTCTTCCTGTCAACGCAACAGGTGGTCTAAAAGCTATAGGACATCCTGTTGGGGCAACCGGTATAAGACAGATAATTGATCTGAGTCGTCTGCTCAAAGGTAAAGCTCATAATAAGGTTGATGGTAGGTATGGGATCTCATTGAATGTTGGTGGTACTGGTGCCACAGCAGTAACTAGTATAGTAGGCATAGAAAATGGAAAGGTGTAAATAGAAGATGGAAATTTGTAGAAGAATAAGAGGTTTAGAAGATGGAAAGGTGTAAATAGAAGATGGAAATTTGTAGAAGAATAAGAGGTTTAGAAGATGGAAAGGTGTAAATAGAAGATGGAGCCGTATAGATCAAGTGTACCGTTGAATTGGCGTCTTAGGAAAAGTCGTTACAATATGCTTGGCAACATGTGTAAGAGTTCTGGGAAAGTTTTCTTCCCACAAAAAATGCTGTGTGATGTATGCAACGATAATAGATGCTTCGAAAATAAGCAGATATCTGGGTTTGGTGTTGTTGAGACATGGACAATAATAAACAATACACCACCAGGATTCCCATCACCATCCACTTTTGGTATAATAAAATTGACCGAGGGGCCTAGTATAACTGCCCAAATAGTTGGTAAGCCAAAGATTGGGTCGCGTGTTAAGATGGTTTTGAGAAAGATGTATACGGATGGTAAACAAGGCTTAATTTACTATGGTTATAAATTCCAAGTTATAGACTGATTCTTGGGTGTGGTATATTTCATCTTTTACCAATAATTATTGTTTTTAGATAATTATGTTATTGTGTCTTCTTTATGAAGAACCACTACTCATATCTTCGAAAAGTGAAGCTTTTCAAGATGTTAGAAAGCTTCGCTTTCTGAACAGACCACTGGCATCTTGAATTGGTTAGTGACCACTGTTATTACAACAGTGGTTCTTAACATCTCACAACCACTAGTCTATGACCGGTGGTGATGCCAAATATATACCTGTATTTGAGGTTGTGGGTTTGTAAGAATGGTTTGTTGGGTAATTTTATATTGAATGAAGGTTTCTCTTAACATAAAGAGGGACCCCATCATTTCTCATGGAAAATAAATTTTTGTTTTGATTTTTATAATATATAATTAATTTATTTTATACTATTTCTATTTCCA
>CAYMYT010000012.1:3002-16327 GCA_964394755.1 uncultured archaeon | reverse complement strand
CCATAAGTCTAGCTTGGCCTGTTCAATAGATTCCTGCATATTATATATATTCATACCGCTTAGAAGTTACAAAAGCTTAAAAGGTTTATGTACGAGTAACACCATAGGTCATCTTTATTACTTTCTATTTTCTGTGTAGGCAAATCAAATCTTTATATACAACTCTTCCAATATAGTTTTATGCACGAGGAAATGGACGAATACGAACTTATACCTCTAGGTCCCATACGTAGGTTAGAAAAACGTGTTGAGCGTGTCGAAAGTACTTCTTCGTCAGGGCTTACAAAAGATATAATGGAAATTGTAAAAACAAACCAGGAAGTTGTCAACGAAATTGTAAAAATTAACTCAGAACTAATAGCACGTGTGAATTCATTGGCTGAAAGTGTAAGTTTTCTTACTCATAAAATAGATGACTTAATGACGCGTTTGGAGATAGTTGAGCCTGAAAAAGCTATAGAATTTGGAAAAGAAAGTCAAGACCAAGGTCAAGACCATAAAGGTCTTGAAGAAAGATTTGATAACATGGAAAAAAGGATCAATAAACTGCTTCTTGCAAAGGTAGCTGCACTAAAAAGACCTATAAAAACCACACCGTAAAGTTTAAAATACTCTTGACAAAAAATACATATGATGAATGGTCAAACTCAGGTTATCAGTGCTGTTCTTATAACTGGTGTACTCATCACAGTAATTGGTACTGTATATTTATGGGGGTTGCCTCTAATACAAAAAAACGAAGCTGTAAGTGTGCTGTACAAATCTGAAGATTTTATGCGCAGTCTAAATACTAAGATAAAATCAATTGTAAATAATGGTGGTAAAGATAATCTGCGTATATCTGTACCAGGTGTTATGGTCTTTGATCAAACTAAGGGGTTGATTCTTGTTGTGAATAGCCAGGGAACTATATATGCGACTGGCGGACAGCATTCTCTTGGTAGAAATGGTTGTGCAAAGACCACAGGTATATTTGGTCAGGATGAACCTGAAGTTTTGTGTGTAAATAGTACTGAATTTGATAAAACTCGCTATCAGAATATTTACACGCTCAAATACATACCACTTGTTGCAGATGTTTCTGGTGGTGGCCAATTTCTTATCAATCTCACTGGTAAGATAACAACAGCTGGTGAAAATCATTTCATTGTGATCGAAAATATGGGTGTGGATGAAACCAGTGGTACTAGAATGGCTATTATCGACATTAAATTTTCGTGATTTTTTATAGGTTATTTTCATGAAAGGCCAATGGTTTATAATATCTGCAGTAATTGCAACATCAGCATTTCTTTTAATCTCACCATTACTCAGAATTTATACGTCTGATTATGATGAAATTATAACTGAAAGTGGGGTAAAGGACGCTGTTATAGTTCTTGGAAAAAGTGGAAATCTGGTTGATTTTATTGAAAATAATAATGGTGATGGTCTAAGATCACAATTAGCTTCGATGCTTCCTCGTAGGGTTGATTTTTCTGTAGAGATACGCGGTATACCAAAACATAAGATAGATGTACTTACGATATCTGATGAGGATAGAGATTACTTGTTAAATCAAGTTGGCAGCAGCATAAGATACAAGAATAGTGATATACTTGTATCTATTACTTCTGCTGATTTGAGTAATTTAAGTGGAAAAGACATTTTTTTCATGAAAGACTATATTGATCTCAGCGCGAATAAAAAGGATATAGAACGTTTTCTTGCTAGTGGTGGTGCGCTATTTATGGTGTCGAATCCGACACATACACCAGAAAATGATGTCATCATGAAAGACATATTTGGTCTGGAAAGATCTGATTACGATAAAGACCCAGGTCTTGATAGATATGCAAATTTCAATGAGAGTAAACCTGGACATCCTGCATTCAATATAGAAAAATACTATTCTAATATAACCACATACAGAGGAAATTTTAGTTTCAGAAAGAGTGATGTGGTGTTCAATACAAAACAAACTATTATATCTGACCAATATAAAATATATTCTTTTGTAACATCAAAGGAATTCTTTAATGGAAGATCTGCGTGGAGTTCAACATCAGCGGATCCAAATGCCAACTTAACGAAATCGATATTGCTTTGGCTGACTGATGATAGCTTTACATTTGGTGGAGAAAGAGCTTTGCCAAGGATTTATGGTGAAGTTGTGTATGTTGCATCTGGAAAAGATCCATTTGAATTTTCCTTGAGATATTGGAATGTGTTTATATGAGCAAATCCCTTCTTTGTCTGCGAATACACACAAAATGACAAATATATTATTGTGTGTATTCGAGATCTTGTCTTCCTTGCATAAATATTAGGAAGACCAGAGAAAAGAAGGTCTCTGCACACCCCAAGAAACAGATGGCTTTGCAATATTATTACGAATAATTCCTTCTTTGTCTTGAATACACACAAAATGACAATATATTATTGTGTGTATTCGAGATCTTGTCTTCCTATGAAAAAATTAGGAAGACCAGAGAAAAGAAGGTCTCTGTCTGGAATACGCTATATGTACAAGCGTATTCAAGATCATCTTGAGAAGTCTTAGAGACTTCTAAGATGACAAAGATGTTTGACATACAAATATCTTTGATCATGTCCTTCCCTAAATATTAGGAAGACCTGACACATCCCAAGAAACAGATGGCTTTGCAATATTATTACGAATAATTCCTTCTTTGGAAAGTTTCCAAGCTTTTTATAACAGGGCTCACTAATAGTATTTTGGTAGTAAAAATGTCTTTGATAATAAAAACTAGTAGTGGCCGAAAAATTTTGAGGCTACGGGGAAAAGACGTAGAGGAAGCAACTCCATACACTTCTGCTTCTGCTTTAGGTAAAGAAGCGCCTTTGACTGAGGTTGAAAAACTAAAGAAACTTGGGCTTGTTGTTCCTGTAATTGCTCTAGATGGTTCAGATGTTCCAAAGAAGGCTATGAAGGGTATTCATATCCCTAAAATTAAAATTCCGAGGGAGGACATAGCAATGCCAGAATATGATATCTCAAAGGTTAATATAACCTATCCTTTGATAGCTGATAAAATTCTGACAGCTAATAAACTGACAACAGATAAAACGAAACAAGAAAATGGTCGTGTATATGCCTATTCTCATATATACTGGGATTCGAATCTTGGAGAACTTGTATACGATGTTATTGAACCTTCACTAAGCCCTGAAGAAGAACGATTTCTTGGAATAATAAAAAATTATATAGAAGAAAAGATCGAAATAAGTTTTCCAAAAACCAACATAAACCAAGCAGCAGACTATATGAAAGATCTTCTTTCTGATGCACTTAGATATTTCAGATTCAAGCTTTCTCCTGATGCTGTAGAGCGTATAAGGTACTATGTTATTAGAGATTTTGTAGGGCTTGGTATTATTGAACCTTTGATAAAGGACAAAAATATAGAAGACATAAGTTGCGATGGTGTAGGTATTCCTATATATGTCTACCACCGAAACCCTTACTTTGGCTCTATCCGTACAAACATATTCTTCAAGAATATAGATAAACTAGACAGTTTTGTTAATAAAATTTCTGAAAAGTGTGGAAAAACTATAACTCTTGCAAAGCCGCTTCTTGATGGGACATTACCTGATGGTTCCAGGGTACAGGCAACTCTTGGCAGTGATATTGCTAGTCAAGGAAGCAATTTTACAATAAGGATGTTCCTTGAAAAACCTATAGCACCAACAGATGTTATAAGATATAATACAGCTGATATAGACATGCTTGTTTATTTTTGGTTTTTAATTGAACAAGGCGTCTCTATACTTATAGCAGGTGGTACTGCAAGTGGCAAGACATCATTTCTAAATGCTCTCTCACTGTTTATCAAGCCTTCTATGAAGATCGTTTCAATCGAGGACACAGCTGAAATAAAACTATACCATCCTCACTGGGTTCCTGAGGTTGCCAGAACTAGTATATCAGAAGAGGGAAAGGTTGATATGTTCGCACTATTGAAAGCTTCACTACGTCAAAGACCAGATTATATTATAGTAGGGGAAGTTCGTGGAAAAGAAGCATATGTACTTTTTCAGCAGATGGCAATGGGTAACAAAGGCCTTTCAACAATACACGCTGAAAACTTTCCAAAACTAGTAGACAGATTAACAACACCGCCGATATCACTTCACGCAAGTCTTGTAGAAAATCTCGATGTTATTGTATTTATGCGTCGTTTCAAGTCAGGCAATAAATATATACGCCGTATAAGTGAGGTTGTCGAGGTTGTAGGATATGACATACAAGCTGGAAGTCCGATTGTAAATACTTTGTTTAGTTGGAATTCACAAACAGATACGTATGATATTAATAATAGGTCTGTACTACTTGCTAAAATAGCCGATGCTACTGGAAAGGATGAAAAGTTGCTAAAAGAGGAAATATTGAAGCGTGCTAAGATACTATGGTGGATGACTAAAAAAGGAGTTACTGATTACAACCAATTTTGCAAGCTTCTGAATGTTTTTTACGCGTCACCAGAGAATTTTCTAAATACAGTGGAAGCTGAAATATAGCTTTCAAGAGGTGTGATCAATCATGAACTATACAAGTCTTGCAAGAATGGTTTTTGGTGGTATAACAAATAGTATTGAGGGCCATTTTACAGAAATTCGTGATGATCTACAAAAAGCTAATATTAGCTATACGCTTAACGAATACATATCAGTTATGATATTTACAGTAGCCTTAACTTTTTTTATAGAGGCGCTTTCAATAGTATTCATCCTTAGTATTTTTGGCTTTGGTGTTGCAGCATCTGTTATGATTGGTCTAACATCTTCTGCTATTATATCTGTCCTGCTTTTCGCATTTTTTTATGCATATCCTGTTAGTAAAAAAAGGTCGCGTGGAAATAAAATAAAGAAAGTAATGCCATTTGCTGTAAGTTATATGGCAACAATCGCAAGTTCGCGTCCAACTCCTGTGACACTTTTTAGTGTAATGTCCAAATTCAAGGAATACGGAGAGCTTTCAAAAGAAGCGAAACTTATAATGCGTGACATAGAATTGCTTGGTATGACGCTGTCATCTGCTTTAAAGCGTGCCACAAAAAGAACACCAAGCGCGGAATTTAGGGATCTTTTGTGGGGAATTGATAGTGTGATTAGCACAGGAGGCAATCTTCCAGATTATCTTCAGGGAAAAACGAATGAGGCAATGGCTGAACACCGTAGAAGTATAAAGAAATATTCCCAAGATCTTTCACTTTATGTTGAGATATACTTGACGCTTGTTATAACAGGCTCTATATTCTTTATTGTTTTGACGTCGATAACTGCTGCGTTGACTGGTGGCGTAGGCACTGTTGCTTTGCAGACATTTGTGGTATTGGTTTTAGTGCCTATAATATCAATATTTTTTATTTTTATGATAAAGTCAATATCACCGTTTGATTAGAATTACATATTATTGTAGAATAGATTTTTGCTGTACATCTTAATTTATCATGGAAAAGCTCATCTTACCGCATAAAAATATCTATAAAGTGCTCTACCCTTCTTTACCGTAACAAGTTTTTTAGATTCTCTCACATCATACTTTTTCTTGAGCTGGTTTGCAGCACGCATAGCTTCTCCCTTAAAAGTAAATTTTACATCATACCCATGCTCACTGCGCTCAACACCAGTTTTTACACCTATTTTTTCAAGAATTTTATCTGCGTTTTCACCCCTGATCTGTATCTTTGCTTCATAATATCCTCCAGAACGTTTAACACATAAATCACATAAATTTTTCTTGACCTTTACAAGAGCCTCAATACTTTCTGTTTTCGGTGTTTTTGCAGGTTCTATTATACCAGTACAAGTAACTTTCACGAACATATTATTTCCTACCACACGAAAACTAACTTCTTTTTTTGTTATATTTTCTTCAGTGATCTTGGATTTGATGAACTCTTTCAATCTAATTTCATTACCTTTCCACTTACCATCATAGTAAAGTCCACACATTTTACAGAAACCAAATGCCATTTCTGGGATTGAAAATAAATGATTGCGTTCTAGAAAGTGTTTTTCACAAAATTCTGTGAGCCCCGGGCCTCCACATATAATACATTCCATTTCAACAGATTCATAGAAAAGCTTATGAAATGAATATGAGCCTAATACGTCACACCAATTTCTACTCGTGCTACTTCGTTATCGCTATCAAGTATACCAAATCTTCTCACGCTAAGAAATGGTCTTCTAATATCTCCACATTGAATATTTTTGTTAGCGCTTGTAACGTTTATAACAAACCCTCTGCCAGTGATATTATACATATATTCACTATCGCAATATTTTTTGCCTATGGTATCTATTTTTTCGCCTGATAACATATATTTTTCACCTGTAGACATCCCGAATTTGGTTTCGTTAGTATCGAATAAAACAACGTCAGAAAATCGTATTAGTGAAGATTTTGTGGAATCGTACCAACCATTTTCAGCAATATCAGGAATTGTATTCATAATAGTAAATGTTACAAACGTAACAATACCAACAAATATAGCAAAAGACATGATAAATTCGATATTTGCAGCAACAACGCCTTTGAGCTTCCCTTTCATATGAAACCGAACCTTACTGCGCTTACAAAAATGAATATACCAAATACAAGCATAATTGCAGAGTGCTTCATACCAGCAATGATAGAATCACCACTTATTTGGCCTGCTATTACACCTGAAAAGAAGCCTTGTATCATTATCATTATGAAGAATATAGATCTATAATATGTACCTGAATCTTTTATATTACCGAATGACATCACTGTAGACACTCCAAAAAACATTTTACAATTTAGACAACCTATCTCATCACTACTAATGCACTTATAACATGGGTTTGGATTAAAATCTCCTGTTGATATTAGGCTTCCACCTGACACAAGCTGTGTCTCTAGTACAGGTACTAGAAATTTTATTAGAATAATACTAATTCCAAGAAATATCAAGAATATACCATACATCATCATTACATGCTGATTTACATTTGTTGCTTTTTCGTCTCTAACTTCTTTTATCAATTCTAGGTTTGTTGCAAGCTTTTCCATTGATGTTTCTATATCCTCACCTGACTTGTTTGATTGAATCATAACTAAAACAGAACGCTTTATCAGCTTGCTGTGCGACATCCGATTTGCGAATGTATTCAATACAACATCAAGTGAGCTCCAGCCTAGCTGCCTTTCCATTCTTCTTATTTCAGGTGTTAGAACACCATACTCAGATTTTGCAGCTGTTTCTATAGCTTGTTTCATCGTAAGGCCTGCGCGCAAGCTTTCTGCTACGTCACGAAGAAAATTGGGAAATGCTTTTTCATAGTATTTGATCTTACGAAATTCCAAAAACTTATAGGTCATATATGGAACGAATAATACAAGTATGGAAATGAACACAATGTTAAATGTAAGGGGAAGATTGTTCACAATAGAAAAACTTAATACTAGTAATAGTAGAAAAATGATGAATGAAATAAGGAGTATTATTTTGTCCTTTTTCATGCATATATATTATAATATCACTTATATATGTTGCATTACCACTAGTGTACGAATAGTCATGTTAGATCTTCTTGTACATTTAGTTGGAAGATATCATCAAAGATGTTAACATCTTGAACACCTATCGTATGTTCGAGGATCAGATTGTATTGAAGATAAAAACCTTTACTACAAAGGTTATTGCATGGAAGAAGAGATCCGTATACACATGCCATCTCGTGGGCAAACCATAGGTGTTGTCGAAGCTTTGGTTGGTGGTAAAAAAATGCGCGTGCGATGTAAAGACGGTAAAACACGACTCTGTAGGATACCTGGCCGTTTCAGAAAAAGATTACGCATCAGGGAAAATGATACTGTTCTTGTAGAAATGTGGGAAATACAAGGTGACAGTCATGGTGATATAATACATACTTATTCAAACGCGGAATGTGAGGCTATGCGTAAAAAAGGCATAATAGGCGTAATATGATTCGTAGGATTTCTATACCTAAAGAACGTATTCCAGTTCTTATAGGAACAAGGGGAAAAACAAAACGTGAAATAGAATACATTACTACAGCAAAAATAGCTGTAGGTGAAGAAATTGTGATAGATGGTGACGCACCGTCGTGCATAACAGCTGAAAATATTATTATTGCGATAGGCCGTGGCTTTGCACCTGATAAAGCACTTCTCTTGGTAAATGAAGAATACTCTATAATTATACTTGAATTACCACATAACTATAGGGCTCTAAAACGTATAAGTTCACGCCTGATAGGTACAAATGGAAAGGCTAGAAGAAACCTTGAACAGATGACCAAATGTCTTGTTTCTGTATATGGTAAAACTGTCGGCATTATAGGCCATTTCGATGATATTTCTACTGCAAAAATCGCAATAGAAAGGTTAATAAGCGGTGCTAGCCATAAGACTGTTTGGGAATTCATTAGGAACAGGCATGAAAACAGGAATAAGCATGAAAGAAAACAAAGTAAATGTGAAAGTGAATAAAACTGCAGAGGATTTTGCAGTTGAACAAAAAGAGATATCTGTAAGTGAGTTTTTTGAGAAGAATAAACACTTATTAGGTTTTGATAATCCAACAAAGGCTTTACTCATGGCTGTGAAAGAAGCTGTTGATAATAGTCTGGACGCTTGTACTGAAGCTGATATAGTTCCTGATTTGTACGTCAAAATAAAACAGCTTGGTGAGGATAAATATAGAGTTACTGTACAGGATAACGGGCCTGGTATTGTGAAGGAGCAGATGCCTCGCATATTTGCTAAGCTTCTCTATGGAAGCAAATTTTTCAAGTTTTGTCAATCTCGTGGCCAACAAGGTATTGGTATATCAGCTGTTGCGCTTTATTCACAACTGACAACAGGTCAGGCATTCAAAGTATGGTCAAATATAGGAAAGGATAAGACCTACTATTATGAACTGTTGATAAATATTTCTAAAAATGAACCTGAAATTGTGAAAGATCAAGTAATAGATGGTGGAACAAAAGGTATTAAGATAGAATGTGATGTTGTTGGCCGCTTCAGAAAGACGCAAAGTATAGAAGATTATCTGAAGCAATGTTCAGTGTCAAACCCATTTGCAAAGATTACCTATGTTGCTCCTGATGGAACAAAAACGATATTCCCAAGAAGTATAAATGAATTGCCGAAGAAACCGCGTGAAATCGCACCACATCCTTATGGCGTAGAGCATGGCATATTACTTAGAATGCTGAAAAGAACCTCTTCTAGAACACTTAGCAGTTTTCTTACAAATGAGTTTTCGTCTGTTGGAAGTCTTACTGCAAAAGAAATATGCAAAACTGCTAAACTTGATGTTGGTATGAAACCGGAGGAGCTTGTAAGAGAAAATATAGAGAAGCTTGTTCAGGCAATGCAAAGTACAAAGGTGCAAAGACCTCCTTTGGATTGTCTGTCGCCGATAGGAAACAATGAACTTGAGAAGAGTATAAAGAGAGAATATCCGAGTGTTGAATTCGTTACAGCAGTTACGCGTGAGCCTACAGTATACCGTGGTAATCCATTCCAAATAGAAGTTGCAATAGCATATGGTGGTGATATTGAAAAAGATGGTGCTGTAGAAGTGATGAGATTTGCTAATAGGGTACCATTACTATATCAGGCAGGAGCATGCGCAACCATAGAAGCTGTGAAGGACGTAGATTGGAAAAGATACAACCTTTCACAATCTGGAAATAATCTTCCACAAGGTCCTGCAATGTTGATTATACATATGGTAAGTATATGGGTGCCATTCGTATCCGAGAGTAAAGAGGCTATAGCTTCTTATCCGGAGATAGTGGGTGAAATGAAATTGGCTATCCAAGAAGTTGGTAGAAGGCTTTCTACATACTTGTCAGGTAAACGCAGGGCTGGTGAAGCACAGAGAAGGCTCAACATATTTACTAGATATGCAGGTGAAACAGCTAGTGCTCTTGAAATACTAACTGGAAAATCTGCAAAAGATCTAGAAAAAAGACTTAAGGACGCAGTTGAGAATAAAAATAAGATGAAAGAATTTGTGAAAGTTGAAGAAGTCAAATAATTTGGCAAAGTCAAAAATAGGTGTAAAATCAATGAAAAAAATTGAAGATAAGTTACAGAATTTGGGAGTCAATGTAGTTGATGCAATAATAAAGGGTGAGAATCCGAGCATAGAGATACCTATAAGGGCCCTATCCAATGTGATATTTGATAAAAAAACGAATCAGTTAGTTCTTGGTGACAAAACCTCAAAGAGATACTATTTCAACGTTGCCCATTCAAAAAAATTTATGCAGACACTTATGGTTGCTTCATTTTGTAAATCATTGCACAACGAGAATATACATGCAAGTATAAGAGATATGTACTATAATCTAAAGCGTACGCTGCCTGACAGCAATGAAAACACTTTTGATGAACAATCAGAAAGTGATCCGATTATTGTTGATCTTGAGGTTGCAGTAGACATCCTTAGGGAACAGCTGCACCTGACCACAGACAGAAAAGGTATTGTTGCTGGTAATGTTGTAATAGAAGATAGAGGTGACAATATAGATTGGTCAAAACTAGGTAGTGGTGGATGGTCTATACCTTCGACAGTTGATGAAATAAGTTTCAAGAAGGTGAATGCAGAATATGTAATTGTTGTAGAAAAAAATGCTGGTTTTGAACGTTTACATGAAGATAAGTTTTGGCAAAAGCATAACTGTATACTCATTGGAACAGGAGGACAGCCTTCAAGAGGAACAAGATTACTGATACAAAGATTGAATAACGAATACAAACTGCCTGTATATGTGTTTTGTGACGCTGACGCATATGGGGCTTATATTTATTCTGTAATTAAAACAGGTTCGATAAGTTTAGCACACGTTTCTGATCGAATATCAACACCTTCTGCAAAGTTTATTGGGTTAACTATAAGCGATATTTACGAATACGACCTCAAGAAGGCGACGATAAAAGCAAAAGATGTCGACATAAAGCGAGCAAAGGAACTTTTAAACTATGAGTGGTTTAAAAAGAGTCCGAAATGGCAAAAGGAACTCAATCTTATGATAGAAAAAGGTATTAAGGCGGAAATAGAGGCTTTATCCCATAGAGGATTAAAGTTTATGTCAGAAGAATATTTACCTGATAAAATTAAGAAGAAAAATTTTCTCGATTAAATGCGCATCTTAGCAGTTCTTGCCAAGCAATTCAAATGCTTAAGAGCTCAAGAAAATAATCTTTCATCCAGAAATTTCATGAATTTCTTATCTTTCGATTCTGGTTTACTGAGGTATAGTTTTGATGATCCTGACGATAAGTGTAAGTTTCCATGTTCATCCATTGAAACTGCAGATTCATAAAAATCGACAAAATCTTTCCCTAGAGCTACAGAAGCAGTGATGGGATCATTCATATAAGGCCAAAATTTTTTTGTTTCATGAAATAATTCTATATGACGCGCAAGCATTTTATATACTAGGTTGTCACTAGATTTTAATTTTTTATATAATTCATGTTTATCATCAATCATATATACAGGATTAAATGTAGTTTGTGCCATTATCAAATAAATAACTATATCTGAAGCGATAACGTAGCGAGCTGCTTTTTTATCAATTCTAACATTATGCTCAACCCATCCGGGGTGTCGAGAATAATTAAGTGCTCCAGCCATTTGATACACTATTAATTTTTCTCGGCTTTCAGGAAATTTTTTAATGAGATTGGCTAAATTAGTAAACCCTTGTATGTCGATATAAACTATTCTATCGAAACGATCCAAAACTTTTTTCATGGCATCAAGATAATTGATATCGTTATCGATGCGATGTTGAAAATTTTTTAATAGTTCATCAACTAGAAAATAATGATTTCCTAAATCTTCGCCCTGCACAACCTTTATATCTGGACGTCCATATTTATCCAGAATTTTTCTTGTAAAAGAAGCTCGCTTTCCCCTAACTTCGTCTCCGGTAACGATCAAATCGATGTTCAGTTCTCTTGAATTTAGCAACAACAATAATGCAAATAGATCATCAGGATCATACCCAATGTCTGTGTCCAAAATTACGCCGGTCTTCATATTGATTAATAGAACATATCTAAATTTTAAGTTTTGCAAAGCTGAGAATTCATTTTTATTATTCTTTGTTACGTTGTCGGATAGTAGATCAAATTCAAGTATTATGTGAAGAACCACTGGTCAGAGACTGGTGGAATGCAAGATTTCAAAATTTTAGATGTACTATTATAGCAAACCAAGTAAAGATTGCGCAGGTTTGCTAGTAGGAATCCAACGAAATCATATCTGGATTCTTGTGTTGGACGACTATAACTCGTTGTATTCATCTATAATTTCAGTCGATTCTTACTATACCAACAAGTATTAAATTCTCTTATGCAAGTACTTAGCTATGCCTCTGTAGCTCAGCAGGTAGAGCGTCTGGCTGTTAATCAATATAAAAAACGGAAACCAGAAGGTCACCGGTTCGAGTCCGGTCAGAGGCGCCTCAGTTGAAACTGATAGCAAAAAGCAGAAAAGGGACAGTAGCTCAGCCTGGGAGAGCACACGGCTGAAGTTTAGGCAGAAACCGTACTAGTTTAAAGCTAGGGTTAAGCTGTCGTGAGTCCAAATCTCACCTGTCCCATCCTTTTAATAACCTTTACTAAAATGCATATTGTTATGTCTAAGAAAAAGAAGCGTGCAGATCGTGTAGAACAATCACAGCCAGCTTCAACTTCAATGTCAGAAGAAGAAATATGGAGTGAAGAAAAAGTTGTTTATGTAGAGGAACGACCAAAAATCGTTGTAGACTGCACTCTTGAAGAAGACAAGGTTCTATGCTTTACCAATTGGGAAAACGTATACGAACCAGGCTACTATGGAAAACAACTTGGGGATAGACTTGAGATTGCGCTTGTTGAGGCCTGCCTTCTATTAAAAAGGGAGAGGATACGCGTACTGAAAGATAAGAGTCCTATGACATTCCAGGATCTTTTTATGCATGCATGCTCTCTTGATAAACGTTTTCCACATCGTTATCGCGTTTATGAAGATCTGCGTGAGCGCGGCCTCCTTGTTAGAACAGGCTTCAAATTTGGCACAGATTTTCGCGTTTATGATCGTGGTGTCCAATTAAAAAAGGGTCCAAAGGGCGCAAAAGAACATACGAAATGGATTGTCTTCTGCGTGCCAGAAGATTTTACAATGTCATTCCAAGAATTGTCTCGTTCTGTAAGGCTTGCTCATAATATTAGAGCTAGAATGCTATGGGCCATAGTAGATAACGAAGGCGACTGTACATATTATATCATACAAAGGATGAAACCTTAGTTAGTATCAGAT
>CAYMYT010000012.1:0-2992 GCA_964394755.1 uncultured archaeon | reverse complement strand
TTGGTGATTGGCTTCTTAAAAAGGAGTACAAAAGTCGAAATCGTAGAGTTGGTTGGGGTTAAAAATACTTTTGAATGAATAAAAGTATTGAATACTGTCATTCTTTCATTATATAGGACAAACGAAATCTTCCTTGAATGTATTCAGCACAATATGTGTATTCGTATGTGAAATGCCTTCAACAGCGTTTATTATATGAAGGAATTCATCAAGCTCTTTTGTTGTTCTGAACCTAGCTATTATTATGATATCGGTCTCGCCTGTTATATTGTACATTGCACATACATTATGCTTTTTTTTGATATTTTGAACGATATCTTCTGTAAGCATATATTTCAGAAATTTTACTTCTATTATTGCTGTTAACGTATAACCAAGTTTATCGTAATCAACTGATAAAGAAGTACCCCTGATTAAGCCATCTTTTTTGAAGCGATTATACTTATTTATCACAGTTGTGGTGTGCATCCCTAACTTCTTAGCAATATTTCGAAAGCTTTGACGGCTATCGTTTACCAGTTCTCTCAATATTTTCCGTTCAGTCTCATCCAGCGTATACATCTGACCAATTTCTTTAGTCTTTTTTTTAGTATTATTAGACATATGTATAATACATGTAGTAAAATTTAAATACTTGTTTCCTTTTAGAAGAATAAACTATATATTATTTCAAAACAATAATAACTATGATGGATATGAATACAGTGCAGTACGAAGTACTGAGGGGTGTGCTTCGAGAATTGGAAAGTGATGACCTGGAGCATTTAGGAATGAGGCAGGCTATAGACTCTGTGGTAAGAAGATTTGAGTTAGATCCGGAGCAAAAATTTGAGATAATGAAAGAAATGATGATTCGTAGAGTGGGTTAGTTGCTTGCTTCTATTTGCGTAATCTCTAAGGTTTACAATCTACAGAAACCTATGAGGTTTCTGAGATCTCATCTTCCTGTAAAA
Source organism: uncultured archaeon (assembly GCA_964394755.1). Taxonomy (GTDB): domain Archaea; phylum Aenigmatarchaeota; class Aenigmatarchaeia; order GW2011-AR5; family GW2011-AR5; genus CAYMYT01. The sequence continues at coordinate 2,039 of CAYMYT010000012.1, read as the reverse complement.
TATCTTAGATTCATCTTAATATGATTCAATGAATCTGAGCACAAAAATATTAAGAAGATGAGATTAGGAAGATCAGATATCCTATAGGTATCTTTGACATAAACCAATGGATATTAGGATAAGACCAAAGTATTACCACAAAGATATCGGGAATGTATTAGTATAAGCCTAGGGTGTTCCAAGATTATCGTGTTGTAAAAAGCATACAAGATATATATAATCATACGAGTATAATTTATGATGCTTGTAAAAGACATGATGTCTCCTGCTGTAAGTTGTAGACCTGAAGATAGCTTATCTACTGCACTTAGTTTGATGTTAAAGAACAGTGTTCATGCTATTCCTGTTCTATTTAGTGAAAGAGATAAGTACCATGCTAAAGATGATATTGCTGGAATGCTAGTTTTGAACAATATAATAACAAAGGAAGTAGATCCTTCGAAGACTAAGGTAAAGGATATGGTTACATCATGCCCTTCTCTAAAGCCGGATGATAATATGGAAAGGGCAATAGATCTGATCATTGGGGCAAATCTGAGGGTAATACCTGTATGGGATAAAGATACTGGTTTATGTGGTATTCTAAGTGAGATTGATGTACTAAGGCATGTAAAATTGGACGGGCTTGTGAAAAATATTACGAAAAGTTGTTTGTACTGTGCTCCTGAAGATAATATAGGAAAGGTCAAGAAGATGATAACCTATGACAATATATCAAGGGTGCCTATTGTAGACAATGGTAAGTTTGTGGGTATTATCGGTGCGATGGACCTCATAAAAATACTGATGCATGGTTGGACACCTGGCGAGGCGCGTGCTGGTAAAAGGCCAGGAGGTCTTAGTGATAGAGGTTACACACAAACCATAAATCTTGACCGCACAAAGATAAAGGATGTAATGGTCGAGGCTACTGTTATAAGCAAGGATAATAAAATCAATGATGCGATAGATCTGCTTAAGAAAAACGATGCTGTTCTTGTATCTGATATTTTGGGAATTATCACACCAAAGGACATTCTAAGGCAAATAACCACATCTAAAGCAGAAAAAACTGAAATAATATCTATAATAGGAGCAGAAGGTGAGGATTCTCTTACATTGGATAAGATTTACCAGAGCGCTGAAAATCTTGTTAAATCCCTGAATAGGAGCAATGTTGAGATGCAGCCAATGAAGATACATATCAGGAAACATAAAAAGCAGGGACCAAAAACTAAGTATTCTGTTAAGGTAGAGTTGCCATGTTCTTTGGGAACATTTCATTGTGAACGAACGCATGGCAAAAATGATAAAAGTTATGGCGACCTAAGAAGCCTTGGACAAAGTGCGATAAAGGATCTGGAAAGGATGATACGTGAAAAGCAGGAAGAATTCAAAAAGCCTAACCGTAGGATGATATCTAAGAGAAGAGCGCTTATTAGGGGGAAGTAAGTGCTGAATTGGGATTGAAGATGTTTGCTCCTGCTAAAGAATGTGAAGCATGAAAAAAATTAGACTTTTTTATTCTTTACTATCCGAAAAACTTCAGGTCTAGGTAGAACTTATAAACCTAATACATAGATCTTTCTTTTCTTGATCTTGAACATTATCACAATATGGAAAGATCTTGTTTTACTACAACAATTTCAACATAACATATGTCCTTGTTATGTTGGTTCTGAATACTATCACATATGGAAAGATCTTGTTTTGCTATAGCGATTTTGGTGTAACATTCGTCTTTGATGTATTCGATCTGAACATTATCACATAGAGAAAGGTCTTGTTTTGCTATAGCGATTTCACTGTAACATTTGCCTTTATTGAACTGATCCTGAATCTTGTTGCAGATGGAAAGGTCTTGTTTTGCTATAGCGATTCCACTATAACATTGGTCTTTGGGATATCGGTTTCTGATATAGTGGTCTTCAGGATATTTGTTCTGAATACTATCACATATTGAAAGGTCTTGTTTTGCTATAGCGATTCCACTATAACATTGGTCTTTGGGGTATTGGTTCTGAATACTATCGCATATGGAAAAATCTTGTTTTGCTATA
>CAYMYT010000011.1:12577-16334 GCA_964394755.1 uncultured archaeon | reverse complement strand
CTTCGCAGATCGAACATGTCTAATAATATATTTTTATGACATGTTCAAGATATTTTGCGAGGAATACATGATCCCGAACATGATTAGAGCGTGTTCCAAGACAGCGAAAGTTTCTTAAAGTAGTTCTACCATTAATTCTATTTATGACATATAGTGACATACTACTCTCTAATTTTCAGTCACAACATATCCAAAACATAATGAAAGATCCAAATCACATAGATATTTTGAATGAGATATGTCTTTCTGCGATAGAATCCAACGGTAATAGTGTAATTGGTTCTACTATGGCAGAATTCATGGCTGATAAGGATCATCCTCATGGAATACAATTGCATTATGCACTGGAAAATAATGCATATCTTGTTTTGGGAACATGGTCAGAGTATAATGGTGTAAGCCTTGATTTCTATGGGGCACAAACTTCAGAAAATAAATTACTCGACGTATTCTCAAATAGTTTTAAAGCAAAACCTATAACAGGATCCAAAAACAGAAACAAAAATGAAAATGGAATTAATGTAGCAGAAACATTGATTATGGATGTTGAAATATCTGGTCGTGAAATGGATCCTGATCCAGATATCCCTATTCCTGATACACTCACAAGCATAATAAAAAAAGGGAATAGTCTCATACATTCCTACAAATTTTTTAGTCCTAATCAATTTCACTTTGTTCTTTTGGATTCTCATCTCATTGCAGTTGCAGTTGCAGTAAAAGATACGAAATCTCTAAAAATTAATTATACAACATGCAGCCGTTATACATCTTTCAACGATGTTATCAATTTTACAAATGAAGTACTTGGCAAAGTAACATCAGCATCTCGAATAAGTAGATGGTTTTATCCAATGATTCAGACACCCATCAAGGTTAAGACACAGCTTGGTCGTTCATACTAAATGCTTTAGTTCTTCAAACAACAATCTTTATAGTCTTTAGCGATTGGTCATCTGCTTCTACTACACAAGGATCTTTAATCATTTTAAGATAGTCTACAACATTCTGTGTTATCATTTCACCAGGAATCAATGCAGGTATACCAGGAGGATAAGGGCAAACAATTTCTGCGCAAATTTTTCCAACAGCACTATTTAATGGAACCCTTCTATAATCTTTAAGAAAAGCATCCCTTGGAGAAATTTTAGTTCTACCCCAATAAAAACTTATACTATCGCTATGTTTTACATCAGGAATATCTCTAAATGCCTTGAGAAGCACAGCCTTTTCACCAAAGATATTTCCAATTCCAGTTATCAATGTCAAAGTCTCAGGTGTTGCGAACTCAGGTTCTATATTATGATCATTAAGTATTCTCCATCCAGCAAATCCGTCTGCATGAACTGTTATGAAAGTAGGATCTATATTAAAATTGTCAGAAGAAAGGCACGAAAATCTTTGACTAAGTTCTTCTCTTATATCGTTTGCTAACCTGATAGGTGCATCAAAAAGCTTGGACCCCTGTAGAGCCATTTGTCTTCTGCAAAGGTCAAGAGAAGCCAGTATAAGGTAAGAACTAGATGTTGTTTGGAGCATCTTCAAAGATCCTTTTAATTTTGAATACAACTCCTTAGAATTATTGTTGAGATGCAGCATTGATGCCTGGGAAATAGCTCCAAGCCTCTTATGTGTTGACTGTATTACAATATCTGCTCCACTATCAAGGCTGCAAATAGGTAATGCCTTATGAAACTTCAGGTGAGAACCCCATGCTTCATCCACAATTAAAAGTCTATCATGATCATGTACAATTTTTGCTATAGATTTAATATCAGCACAAACACCAAACTGAGAAGGGCTTGTGATAAGAACATCTGCCTCATTTTTTTCTATCACAGATTCAACACTTTCTGGTGTTACATTAAGAGGAATATTGAATTTTCTATGGTGTTCAGGCTGTATAAATATTGGTTTTGCACCCGACAGTACAAGTCCTGTTATAACTGATTTGTGCATGTTGCGGCCAACAATTACTTTATCTCTACAAAGTGCAAGCATAACAGCTTCTATTCCGACTGTTGTGCCATTTACCAAGAAAAACGTATGCTTAGAGCCAAAACATTCTGCTGCCAGCTTCTGTGCATCCTTTATACACGACTGTGGATCATGCAAAGAATCAAGTGGTTCCATTGGAGTTATGTCAAGCTTTCCTAGAAAATCTAATTCTTCTGACATCCCACGACCATAATTGTGGCCTGGTACATGAAATTTTATTCTTTGTTTTTTCACGTAGTTAGTTATAGCTTCATATATAGGAGCATCTTTCTGATTCATACTGATAATAATTATAAATATATTTCTATTAAAAATACTGCATGGATGCAAACTGGATGATTGAACACACACTAGGCAATGGTTCTGCCCATATGTTCAAGGTTGAAGAAACTATATTTAGCACCAAGTCAGAATATCAGAAGATTGACATTGTAAAGCTTTCAGGATATGGGAAAACACTTTTTCTGGACTGCAAGTTGCAGAGCAGCGCAGTTGATGATCCCGTATATCATGAAACTTTAGTACAACCAGCAATGTTCTTGCACGAAAAGCCTGAAAATGTTTTGATAATAGGTGGAGGCGAGGGCGCAACACTTAGAGAAGCTCTAAAGCATAATGGTAATGTTACCATGGTGGAGCTTGATCAGAAACTTGCGGAATTGTGCATGCAATACATGCCAGAATGGAGCCAAGGAAGCTTTCAGAATCCTAGATCAAAGATTATCTATGGTGATGGTAAAGCATATCTAGAGAATGTATCAGAAAAATTTGATGTGATAATAAGTGATCTGACAGCGCCTAGCACAGGTTCATATCCACTATTCACAAAGCAGTTCTTTACAACTGTACAGCAGCATCTAAAAAAAGATGGTATTTTTGCGCTGCAGGCAGATTCTACAAATTGCATTGATCGCAAAACATTTACAGAAATATACAACACTGTAAAAAATGTTTTCAAGTGCGTGAAACCATATCATACGTATATACCATCATATGATACTTCATGGGGTTTCATTCTAGCATCAGATAAGCAGTATGGTGATGTTGTAAAGGAAAAAAATGTAGAAACGAAATTTTACGATCCAGAGATACACAAAAGTCTTTTCTGCCTTTCAAAAGATTTACGTCTTGACATGAGCAAAGAAACTACTGTATACGAAGATAAATGATTTTTGATCTTTTTCTTCACAGAACATGTTATCCTCTCAACCTTTGATTGGTAAAATGTCATGTTCTATCCTGTGAAGAACCGCTGGTCACAGACTTGTGGTTCTTAACATCTCGCATTTCACCATTGTTTAAAGACTTGGTGGAATGCAAGATTTCCAATTTCCTAGCAATTTTCCTTTTCATATATTCCCATTCATGAGGTCTCCTTAAAGAATAGTCTACTTTATGCATAATACCTGCTGCAGGTTCAACAACAGTGCGCCAGAAAACATATCTTGCTGGAAGCAGATCCTGGTGTTTCATATCAACATCTTTAACATGCAAGAGCACTACAATGCTAGGTACTGTAAGTATAAACGAAACAAAAAATACTAGCGGAAGACCTATCATTGACAAGAAGCTGATTGAACTTAGATATATTCCTAACAGCGCACCAGAGAACATACTCAATGCTACAAAGACATTATAATTTGCAATATACTGCGCCCTCTTATCAAAAGGAGTTACATCAAGCAGATAATTGAATGTAATCTGAGCAAAGCCTGACAAGAAAAACCCTTCGAATATTTTCATTATAGCTATATGAGCT
>CAYMYT010000011.1:10947-12567 GCA_964394755.1 uncultured archaeon | reverse complement strand
AGAAGAAAACATAAAACCAAGCGGCATAAGTGGGGTAAAAACACCACAAATAAGAAGAATCCTTTTTGTCCCAAATTTATCCTCGAGCTTTCCCCAATATTTAAAAGCTGCTATACTTGTAATTGCGCCTAGTGCAACAAGGGCTCCAAACCAAAAATAGCCTATACCTAGTTCACGAAGCATATACAGCGAATAGAAAGGAGAGGCTACCTGAGCTGCGAAACTGAAAATAACCATATAAACAGTAAATATAGACATGGACTTATTGGAAGCTATAGCACGACGCCAGTCTCTCGGGTTAAAGGAAAATCTATGCTTTAGATGATAAACTTTTTCAAATGAAGGTTCACGGATCTTCATGAAAAAAGGTATTGCTGCAATCCCAAATATTATTGCAATCGCGAATATTATAGAAAAGCCATATATAGACAGCAAAATACCTGCAATAAATGTTGCTAAGAATCCTGAAACTGTCAACAGAACATTACGGTTGCCAAAATATCGTCCACGTATTTCAGGTCGTACAATGTCGCCCATGATGCTGGACCATGAAGGACTTCTTATGTATAAAAAAAAGTAAGTAGCTGATATAATAAGAATTAAAGGAATTATTGGTGTCTGCAATTGCAAAAACGGTAGAAGTATTAGAGGAATCCACATTACTTTTTCAAGTACATTTCCATAAAACCATATTTTTTTCCTATCGTAAAATTCCGTCAAATTTGCCCCAGTTATCTGAGCAAATGCGCCAATGAGATGTTTTAATCCATGCAATAGTCCAATTTCACCACTAGTTGCATTCAAAGAAAGAGCAAATGGCGTCACGTAAGAACTACTCATACCCTCAAATGAAGCATAGAGTACACCTTCTTTTGTCGCGTATTTTAGATTTTTCTTTTCTTCCGCATCTTTCATACATTCTGAATATATCGAAAATTATATTAATGGCACAATTTCTAATTTTTACTTTTCTCCTTGCCTGGATCTTGTTCCTCGGATTTAGAAAACCTCGTGGTCTTAAAATGCACCTTTGCTACCATATTAAGAACATCAGGTCCATGTATATTAACAATATCTTTGACTGCCTGCTCAACATGAGTAGCTCCTTTAGGCAGCTTATATCCTATCTCCAACGATATTTTTCTCAAAGCAGTGAGAAACTCAGCCCTTGCCAAAATAGATGCAGCTGCAACAGCTACATCATCTTCAGCCCTCACCTTCTGCATCACCTTATACTTTTTAAATATTTCAGGGATCGCCTCTTCCAAAAGCTTCTCATCTCCAAATTTATCGCATATAATATAGTCTATTGGTTCCTTAATATCTCCAAGCAAATTTTTGATTGCGCGCCCATGCGCCCATGCAAGCATCTTATTCAAATTTTTTAGCTTTTCATGCAGTTGATTATAGCGTTCTGGAAATATTTTTATAATTTCGTATTTGCAAATCTTTTCTATCTGCTTTGAAATGGTTATACACTGTTTATCACTAAGAAGTTTTGAGTCCTTAACACCAATGGATTTAAGTTTTATTTCAGTATCTTTATTAACGTAGCAAGCTGCTACAACTAAAGGTCCAAAATAATCCCCTTTACCAGATTCATCAACACCTATGTGCATA
>CAYMYT010000011.1:6492-10847 GCA_964394755.1 uncultured archaeon | reverse complement strand
ATTTTAAAAATATAATGTGATAGAATGAAACGTAGTAGACCGCGATGTGGATCCTTAGGATATAAACGTGTTCGAGCAAAGCGCATATATCCACGTGTAAGATATTGGCCTGATTCAGTAGAAGCAGGACGAGAAGGTATGCTCGGCTTTGCAGGCTGGAAAGCAGGGATGACTCATATACATATGACTGATAATGATGCACATTCACCAACACGTGGCAGGCTTATTGTAAAACCTGTTACTATTCTTGATTGTCCACCACTTATTGTACAAGGCATACGATACTATGAAAAATCACATTGTGTTGGTGAAGAATGGGTAAATTCGAAAGCTAAATCTTCTGATTCTAATCCCAAAAATGAAAAGAAAAAATATGATAAAGTGCGCTTAATTGTTGCTACACAACCGCAAAAAAGCGGCATGCACAAGAAAAAGCCTGACATCTTTGAGGTAGGTGTATCCTTCAACCCTCAATCTATAGAGAAAATAAAATCGCTTCTAGGAAAAGAAGTATCTTTAAAAGATGTCTTTGCACAAGGTGAGTATATAGACGTCCAGTCAGTCACAAAAGGTCATGGTTTCACAGGTACTGTAAAACGTTTTGGTATACGTATACAAACAAGAAAGGTTAAGCAGATGAATCGTCACGTAGGTTCTATAGGATCAACTACACCCCGTAAAGTTCTGTGGCAAGTTCCTATGCCTGGCCAATATGGATATTTTACACGTACAGAATTCAACAAACGTCTTTTGATGATAGGTGATGACCCTACAAAGATAACTCCAAAAGGAGGATTTCTTGGCTATGGTCTACCAAAAAGTTTCGCAATGATAGAAGGTTCTTTGCCAGGTTCAAAGAAGCGTCTTATAAGGTTGCGAAAGGCAGTGCGTATTAAAAAAATCGCGCCTGTGGATGTAAAGTTCATTTCACTAGAAAGTAAGCAAGGTGCATAGTATGTCAAAAGTTTATGATTTATCAGGAAATTTTGTGGAAGAGGTAAAACTACCAAGTGTATTCAAAACTAAGTATAGACCAGATGTTATAAGGCGTGCAGTGCTTGCTCTTCAATCAACAAGAAGACAGTCGTATGGTTCTGATACACTTGCAGGAAAAAAGAGTAGTGCACACTACCACGGAAAGCGTGCTTACAGATTTAGTATGATGAACAAAGAACTTGCAAGAATGCCACGTATACATGGTAAAGGTGCTGGGGTATACGCTCTTCGAGCAAGGGTAGCACCACATACAGTTAAGGGTCGTAGAGCACATCCACCAAAAGTCGAGAAAGTATGGGTGAAAAAAATAAATCAAAAGGAGAATCTCTTTGCTATAAGATCAGCGCTTGGAGCTTCAGCAAATCTTGAGATTGTCAATAAAAGACATAAGGCAACAGAAGCACCTATAATATTTCTGGATACATTTGAAAATGTAACAAAAACAAAAGAAGCAAAAAGTATCATTGCAAAGCTTCTTCCAAAAGAACTTGAAAGAAGCTCCCAAAAAAAGATTAAGGCAGGCAAAGCAAAAATGCGTAACAGACGTTATCATAAAAAGAAGGGTCCTCTTATAATCGTATCAAAGGATTGTAGCTTGTTGAAGGCTGGACGCAATATTCCAGGTGTAGAATTATGCATTGCCAATGCACTTAATGCTGAGATGTTAGCACCAGGTACACAAGCAGGTCGACTTTTAATATTAACAAAAACTGCACTTAACATGGTAGGTGAAATATATGATTAAAACAGAAATAGCAGATCCATTTGATGTAATAAGATTTGTTATAATGACAGAAAAAGCCATAAACAATATTGATAGTCAAAACAAAATTACTTTTATTGTAAACAGAAGTAAAACTAAGCAGGAAATAAAGCAAGCAGTTGAGTCTCTGATGAAAACCAAGATTAAAGGTATACGTACAGTTATCGATCAGAAAGCTAGAAAAAAAGCCTTTATAACATTTAGACAGCCTGGTGAAGCAGGTGAACTTGCTATAAAACTCGGGATAATTTAGTGATGATATATGGGTAAGAATTTGAGACAACAGAGAAGGGGTAGAGGTTCGCCTAGATACAGGTCACCTAGTCACCGCGCAATGGGTAAACCAAAATACATAAAATCTTACAACGGTTCTGATTGTACAATAAAATCTATTTTGCATGCACGTATGAGAAGAGGTCCTCTAGCTATAATAGAATCCGAAAATCAAAGCTTTCTAAATATCGCTCATGATGGTGCATCAGTTGGTCAATCTATATCTAGTGGCCCAGGTTCAATAACAGAGCTCAGTAATATTCCAGAAGGAACAAGAATATTCAATCTTGAGATTGTTCCTGGTGATGGCGGTAAATTATGCAGAAGTCCTGGAAGCTCTGCGATACTAGTTGCAAAAGAAGCTAATAAGTGTGTTATTATGCTGCCATCCAAGAAAAAGAAAAGTTTACCTTCAAAGTGTAGGGCAACCATAGGCGTACCTGCATGTGGAGGTGCATCTGAGAAACCATTTATGAAAGCAGGTAACAAGTTTTATTCAGCAACATCATTTAATAGGTATTGGCCTATGACAAGTGCTGTTGCAAAGAACGCAGTTGATCATCCTTTTGGAGGACAAACAAAACCAGGTAAACACAAGTCAGTATCAAGGCATGCACCTCCAGGACGTAAAGTCGGTGCTCTTGCACCAAGAAGATTAGGTAAGAAAAAGAGAAAGTGATCGATATATCCACATGGCCTGTTCTTTGGAAGCAGATCCCTTCTTTGGAAAAGAAGGTCTCTACATGTCCCAAGAAACTAGTGGTTTGGTAATATTATCTGGAACACGCCCAAAACTACCGACTTCAGTCGGTATGTACAAAGGGCGTGTTCTAGATCATCTGCAGAAACATATAATGTTTCTGAGATCACAAAGATCTTTAAAATATAAGATCTTTGATGATATCTTCTCACAAACCTACGACTTTAGTCGTAGGATACAAAGAAGATCTGATTTCACATCTTCTTTGGAAGATAGTAAGAGCCTTTCTTGGAAGAAAGGATCTTACCCGGTAAGGTTTTAAATATTAGGTTGGAATACATAGCATGAAAAAGTTTCTATATCACGGAAAAACACTAGAAGAATTGGAAAGACTTAGTCTTGATGATCTATCAATGTTGATGCAATCAAGGCAGCGCAGAAGCATTAAAAGAGGATTTTCTAAAACTCAGAAAAAGCTCCTAGAAAAAGTCAAGTTGCATAAAGGAAAAGATAAACTCATAAGAACTCATTCTCGTGATATGATAGTTCTACCAGAGATGGTTGGATCAAAAATTGGTTTATATAATGGCAAGGAGTTTGTGCCTCTACAGATACAAGCAGAAATGATTGGCCACTATCTTGGTGAATTTGCGCTTACAAGAAAACGCGTAAGGCATAGTGCACCAGGAGTAGGCGCTACAAGAGGCAGCAAAGCTGTTGCATTGAAGTGATGATATGCCTTACACATTTACACCTAAGGAACCCTATGCAAGGGCTTATTCTATGCTTCCAGTATCAACAAAAAGTGCCAATATTATATGCAGGGCAATAAAGAAAAAACCGCTTAAACGTTCAATGCGTTTGCTCCAAGATCTTTCAACAGAAACTAGAAGTCTTTCTGGTAAGCACTATACAAAGACCGCTGCTAAAATACTCCAGCTTTTACAAAGTTGCGAGAAGAACGCTATAAATCTGAACATGGACGTAGGAATGCTGATGGTTCATGCAAGTGCACATCAAGGGCCTTCGTTGAGAAGAAGAAGGCGTAAAGGAGGCTTTGGATCGAAACTTAAAAGAACAAATGTTGAAATAATGCTGATTGAAAGAAAATATGAGAAGCAGGATAAAAAACCTGAATCTAAGACTAAACAAACTACACCAAAAGTCCAAACTACACCAAAAGTCCAAACTACACCAAAAACCCAAGTTATAGAAGTCAAGAATGAGGCGAAGAAATGAAAGAAAGAATATTCATACAAAAATCTAAAGAACAAGTTGCTATAAAAGATTTTATTAGGAAACGCTTTGCAAATACAAAATTCAGCGACGTCGAAATACAACATACGCCACTCATGACAAGAATAGTAATATCAACATCAACACCTGGAATGATAATAGGTACAGGAGGAAAATTGATACGAGATGCTGCTGACGATTTAAAAAAACAGTTCAAAGTTGAGAACCCACAGATAGATGTAAGCCGAATCGATAACCCCAATCTTGACTCAAACATAGTTGCTAAAAGCATTGCAAGCTCAATTGAAGGTGGTGTAAATTTTAAGAGGGTTTGCAATCAAAGTCTCAATAAGATAATGGAATCAGGTGCTGTTGGCTGTGAAATAG
>CAYMYT010000011.1:244-6482 GCA_964394755.1 uncultured archaeon | reverse complement strand
CGCGGAAAACGCTCGCGTTTTACAGCAGGCTACATTAAAAAATGTGGTGATACTGCTAAAAAGAATGTAATGAAAGGCTATGCAATTGCAACACCAAAGCTTGGAAGTGTTGGTATAACTGTAAAGATCATGTTGAAACGTGATAACCTAATAGAAATGGTTTCTATCAGAGCAGAAAAACAACGTGAAGATGTAGTTGTAGAAAATGTAGAGAAAGTAGAAAATGCAGAAAAAACACAGCCAGAAAACAAGAACATAGTAGAGCATGCTGAAACCCAAATTAATGATAAAGTTGAAACCCATGATGAAGATGAAGATATAGACAGTGAATGAATATGGCAATTCTAAAATCAAAATCAATACGAGGAAGTGATGCAAACGATAAACTTAAAGAAATTAGGCTTGAATTGATGAAAGAACTCGGTGCAAGTGAAACATCAACTGTAAAAAATCCAGGCCGAGTTCGTGAGCTTAAAAGAACTGTAGCGCGAATATTAACAATTAATAGAGAAAAGGTGATACAAAAAGGATGATATGTACAACATGTGGTTTGCCAAAAGAACTTTGCATATGCGAGACAATATCAAAAGAAGAGCGAAAAGTTCAGATATCTACTGTTCAAAAAAGATTCAAAAAGCGTGCAACCCTTATCAAGGGAATTGATGTAGCAAAAATAGATGTTAAGGAACTCATGAAAAAATTGAAATCAGAACTTGCATGTGGCGGTACCTATAAGTATGATGCTATAGAACTTCAGGGCGACCATAAAGCACGTGTCAAAAAAATCCTAATAAAAGAAGGCTTTCCAGAAAATCTAATAGAGGTTGTATAATTCCAATGCGTACTGTAAGAAACATACTCAGACATGAGCTAATAGGTCTTGACTGTACAATAGTTGATTCAGCAAACAAGAATCAGATCGGGATAAACGGCAGCATTGTTGACGAGACTATAAAAACTATAGTGATAAGGGATTCTGAAAAGAAAATGAAAAGAATTCAAAAAGCAGGAACAACATTTCGGGTAAAGTTAAGCGAAAACGAAATTGTTGAGATAGATGGTAATTATATTGTTAGCAGGCCCGAAGATAGAATAAAGAAAGTGATGAAGAAATGGTAAAAATTAAAAAAGTTAAAGAAGGAAAGGAAGGAAAAAAAGGGAAAAACATAGGTATTAGTGCATCAGAACCACAAAAGACATGCACAGACAGCACATGTCCTTGGCATGGTAATCTAAAAATCAGAGGTAGAATATTCAAAGGAAAAATAATGTCTGCAAAAGCTGCAAAGACAGTGATAGTTGGATGGAACTATTATAGATTTGTTCCAAAGTACGAAAGATACGAAAGAAGGAAGTCAAGGCTTGCTGCACATCTTCCAGAATGCATCGATGTAAAGCAAGATGATGATGTGATTATAGGTGAATGCAGACCTATTTCCAAATCAAAGTCCTTTGTTGTAATAGAGAGGCTTAAAGAATGAAACAACTGACGTCAAAAATAGCAAAGTCTGTCCATCTAGGAACAAGACTAGTTTGCGTAGATAACACAGGAGCTAAGCAGCTTGAACTTATTGCTGTATACGGTTACAAAGGTAGACATAGAAGACTACCAAAAGCTGGTGTTGGTGATGTCATAGTTTGCACAGTAAAAAAAGGTAAAGAAAAAATGAGACATCAAAAAGTTTATGCTGTTGTAGTAAGACAGAAGACACCTTATAGACGTGCTGATGGTACAAGAGTAAAATTCAGCGACAATGCAGCAGCTATTGTCAATTCAAAAACATTTGAACCACAAGGTACTGAAATACGTACTGTTATTGCAAAGGAAGTTGTTGAACGTTTCTCTGCTGTAGGTAAAATTGCGAGTATGGTGGCGTAAAATATTGCTGTACTAACATAAGGAGTATGATAACATGAAATTTTCACGTGAATGGGTAAAAAGTACACAGGTAAGGAAGCAAAGAAAATATAGATATAATGCTCCTCTTCATCTAAGACAAAAGATGATGTCTTCTCATCTTGCTAAAGATCTCAGGAAGATCTACAATACAAGATCAGTAACTATACGTAAAGGTGATGAAGTGGTTGTTTCTACCGGTAGTTTCAAAAAACAGCGTGGAAAAGTTTCAGGTATTGATATGAAAAAACTGAAGATTTATGTTGAAGGCTTGAAACGAAAGAAAGCGTCAGGTCAAGAAGTCCATGTTCTAATAGATCCAAGTAATGTTATTATTACAAAGGCTGTCGAAGACAAACATAGGTTCAAGATTAGGAAAGAAAATACAAAACAAGTAGTGAAGAAAGAAAAACTGAAAGCAGACGCATCAAAACCAACTAAATCAGATAAGCCAACTAAATCAAATAAGCCAACTAAATCAGATAAGCCAGCTAAATCAGTTGAAAGTAAGACAGAAATTAAAAAAGATAATAAGGTGACAGAATGAGATTAAAATCAACAACAGTTTCATGGCCAGCAACACACAAGTTTACAATTTCTCCAATGCCAGGTCGTTTATTAACGAAATGCATACCTGTTGGTATATTCATACGCGATATAACAGGATATGCACAAAATATAAGTGAAGTAAAACAAATTTTGCAAAAAGATTATCTCAAAGTAGATGGAAAAATAAGACGCAACTACAGATTTCCGCTAGGTATAATGGACATCGTAAACTTAGGTGAAGAATTTTATAGAGTTCTGCCAACAAAAAGTGGGTTGAGCTTTAAAAAAATAACGAAGAATGAGGCAAATATAAAGCTTCTAAGGATAGAAAATAAAACTATTCTAAAGAAAAAAGTTTGCCAGTTAAACATGCATGATAGCACAAATATTAACTACGATAAAGAGTGTAACACCGGTGATGTAGCTGTTTTTGATCTAGCTACAAAGAAAATAAAAACAATATTGAAACTTAAAAAAGGCAGTAAAGTACTTGTTATAAATGGTAAAAAAGCAGGTTCTATTGGTAAAGTTGAGAATTTAGAGATTACACGTTCATACCATCCAAATATTGTCACTGTTTCTTTGAATGGTGTAATTGTCCAGCTTCCAAGAAATTATGTTTTTGTAGTAGATAGTGATGATTATGCGCAAAATTAGAATAGAGAAAATAACTTTGAATATTGGGTGTGGAACACAAACCGAGCCTCAGAAAGCAAAAACAATTATTGAAAGGGTGTCGGGTAAGAAAGCTATTATAGTCAAATCAAAAAAAAGAAGTACATTTAATGTACCAAAAAATAAGCCTATAGGAGTAAAAGTAACAGTACGCAAGGACTGCGAAACCCTATTAAAAAGGCTATTGGCTGCAAAAGAATTCAAGATAAATCAAAAAAGCTTCGGTCCATCTGGATTTTCTTTTGGTATTAAGGAATATATAGATGTAGCAGGAGTTGAATATGACCCGAAAATAACTGCTATGGGTTTTGATGTATGTGTTACACTGGAAAGGCCTGGATACAGAATTAAACATAAAAGACTTTCAGCTAAAATTGGGAAAGCTCATATAATAACAAAACAGGAAGCAATAGATTTTGCGACATCAATGGGTGCAATTATCCAATAATTTATTTGTATAGGTGATCATAGTGGTTAGAAACAAAACTGTAAAAAGAAAATTTGGTAAAGGAGCAAAGAAATGCAGGCGATGTGGATCATTTCGTGGTGTAATAGGAAAGTATGAAATGTACTATTGCAGACGTTGTTTCAGGGAAGTTGCGCCTGAAATTGGGTTTAAGAAGTATAGATGAGTTGATTTTAGATGCGCCATGATTTAATTTCAGATGTGTTTTTCAGTATAAGCAATGCTGATAATATTGGTAAGAAGGACTGTACTGTACCAGGATCAAAAATAGTTAAAGCTATCCTTGCTACAATGCAATCTTCAGGATACATCGGAAACTTCAAACCAGTTTCAGATGGCAAATCTATTATTTTTAAAGTTCAGCTTCTCGGAAAGATAAATACATGCAGATCTGTAAAACCAAGGCATGCTGTTACCAAGAATGAATATAAAAAATGGGAATCTAGATATTTACCAGCAAAAAATTTTGGAATACTTATATTGACTACATCTGAGGGCATCATAAATCAGAAAGATGCTGAAAAGAAAGGTGTTGGTGGGAGGCTTCTTGGATATGTCTACTAAAACTGCTTCTCCTGTAAAAAGTGCAAAAGATATAAAGAATGCAAAAAAAGAAACAATGAAAAAAGAAAATGTTGAAAGAATATTGAAAATCCCTGAAAATGTTAACATAGACATATCAGGAACAACTGTATCTGTTAAAGGAAAGTTGGGCGAACTTACAAAAACATTTGACAATCCTAGATTTGCATCTGTGACCATGGAAAAATCTCAAGATAAAATAATAATAAGAGGTCCAATTAAAAGAAAATTTAGTGCAATGTCTGGTACAATAGAGGCTCATATAAAAAATATGATTCTTGGAGTTACTATAGGTTACAAATACACAATGAAAATATTTTTTACACACTTTCCTATAAGCGTAGCTGTAAAAGATAAAGAAGTCCAAATCAAAAATTTTCTAGGCGAACGTGGACTTAGGACAGCTGATATAGTTGGAAACGTGAAAATTAAGATAGACAAGGATCAACTATCTATTGCAGGTATTAACAAAGAAAGTGTAGGGCAAACTGCTGCAAATATAGAAACTGCTTGCAGACTCACAAAGCGCGACAGAAGAATATTCCAGGATGGAATTTTCATATCTACTAAATCTTTAGAATCTGGTGAATAAATATGAGTAAGCAATTCAAGACACAAGACTGGTTTGAATATAAAAAATTGGGTACTAGATGGAGAAAACCAAAAGGTAGACATAGTAAACTACGTATTAAGAAAAAAGGGTCGGGAAGACATGTTGGCATTGGTTATAGAACTGCTAGAGCCCTTCGTAAGAGAATTATACCTATCAGTAATATGAATGATATTCTCAATGCAAAAGGTGATGTTCTTATATCTTCAACAGTTGGACTAAAAATGCGCAAAAAAATGGAAGAGAAGATAAAAGAGCTTGGTTTCAAAGTGCTTAATAAGAAGAAAGCCAAAAAATTGAGTAAAATTACTAAAATCAAAGGTGTAAACCTATCTGATAAGAAAGCACTAAACGAAGTAGGTAAAAAACTAGCAGCTGAGGTAAGTAAAAAATTGGCAGAAAAAGATAAAACGAATAAAGAAGTTAAAGAAGTCAAAGATACTAACAAAGAAACCAAAGATACTAACAAAGAAACCAAAGATGCTAACAAAGAAATTAAAGATTCTAGTAAAGAAATCAAAATCGATAAAACTGAAGTTGAAGAGGTAAAGAAATGAAATTGCAGAAAAATATTGCTTCCCGCATATTAAAATGTGGAGTATCAAAAGTATGGATTGATCCGAAACGCATAGCTGATGTAAAAGAAGCTATAACAGCACGAGATATACGAGCTCTCATAAAAGAAGGTGTTATTATAGGGCTGCCAAAGACAGGTCTCAGTAACTTTAGAAAGAAAAAGCTTGCAACACAAAAAAAGAGAGGAAGACGCAAAGGACCTGGATCAAAAAAGGGTGTCACACAAAAACATAGCAAAAGACTTTGGATAAAAAAGATAAGGGCTCTACGATCTGTTCTACGCGAGTATAGGGCTAATGGTCAACTAGACTCAGAAGTATACAAACAGCTTTACAGAAAGTCGAAAGGTGGATTTTTCAGAAGTAAAGCTCACATGAAATCACACATTGAAAAGATGGAAAAACTTCAATCGGTATCGGTAAGTAAAAAGTAAAAATACAGTAAAACAAAAAAGGAAATAACATGGAAATAAAACAAACAGCTAAAGAAATTCATTCAATAGCAACAGAGAAAGGTTTCTGGGAAGATCAGCATAGAAATTTTCTTGAAAAGCTCATGCTCATAGTAAGCGAATGTGGCGAGGCATGTGAAGCATACAGAAAGGATGATTGGCCCAACGTAAAAGAAGAACTAGCAGATGTGGCCATCCGCCTATTTGATCTTGCAGAAGCCTTCGGCATAGACATAGAAAGTGAAATGGCAAAAAAGATAGAATACAATAAGACAAGGCCATACAAGCATGGTAAAAGGTGCTAGTCCTTATTCTTTAGTATACAAAGTTCTACACTTCTACACGATCACCATAAAGCCTTCCAATTTTTTCCATCAATTTACTTCTGCGTCTATTCAAGGATGTCAGTGATGCAGCTAATAAACTAGGATC
>CAYMYT010000011.1:0-234 GCA_964394755.1 uncultured archaeon | reverse complement strand
TGTTTGCACCTTTGTTCCTAGCAAAAGTCCGTTGTTGTAATCTAAGCAAATAGAATGCAAATATTGAACATTTGCTTTTACTGTTTCTGGTCGAATTCCTAAAAGTTGTGCTTGGTTAATTAAAAAGGCTTTTCCAGAATTTTCATCGTTATAATCTTGTCTTAATAAGCCGATATGATGTCGATAATTCTTTCGAACAGTCTCCTGGTCCATTCCAAGCAACTGAGCCTGTGA
>CAYMYT010000010.1:889-16783 GCA_964394755.1 uncultured archaeon | reverse complement strand
ATATATACCGTCTGTACGATATGGATAACGTCTTTCAAATTGTAAAGTAACATTCATAGAATCATCTGAGGTAGTGTATCTCAACTCAGTTTTGTAAGGACCACATCTCCATATACCATTTTCTTTTAGTAGATCTACGCTAGTTTTGTACAATTCATTGGCAACGCGACCAGATTTTGGATATTTATTCAATTCTCTTACACGATGTTCTAATTCGTGTGGCCATTTTTCATGAGTAACTTTCACTATATTCTCTGTTGACATATTGTTCACATTTAATTATATCTGGCACATTTTTGAATATGTATTAACATAATATACTTTAACTACTATATAGTTATTATGAAATCTTTAAATAGATTTCTTTTGAAAGTATTACTATGTCATTCAAAAAAATACTAGGACGTGTGGTTTTAAGTGGAAGTCTTCTATTAGGTGGAGAAGCTTCAGCAGATGGATCTGATTATTCGGCAAAATCTGAGGAATGTTCAGTACCTCCTAAAGTGGGTCATTATACAGTGTCTGGAAGTACCCTAGCAGGGGACTTTGGAAATATTATTCTTAACTACAAAAAAGGATTAACTGACGCTGATTTTAGCTTAGATTGGTATGGTAATCCACAACTACCTAAAGATACGGAAATCGGTGTAAATGTAGTTGACAGTGATGGAGATAATAAAGCTGATGTTATTAGATTTCGAAGAAAATTTAACCAGACGGACTTACCTAATAGAACATTAAAAATTGTATCAAGAAATAATAATGACAATAAATATAAAGAAATTTTTAATTCTGCGGACATTATATTTAACTATCTTCAAACTACAGTTCCGTGTAATAACACATTTACTGGAAATCACGAAGAAAAAACATTACAGGTTGGTAAGAAGCATCCAAAAGAAGTTTTTTCGTTTTTGAGTGATACAGATCTACACTGAAGAGCCCCAGGCGAGAACGTAGGTTGTGGAGTAGTGTGTGCTAATCATCCGTTATTAATGTTTGTGCACATAACCCCTGGCCCTGAAAGCCCCAGACGAGATTTGCACTCGTGGCCTTCACCTCTTTGTTTTACGAATTAGAATACAATTCTAATTGCTTACCAAGGTGACGCTCTGCTAGCTGAGCTACTGAGGCGTATATCGTAAACTAACAAACACTAAACTTACAATAATATTGAAGAACATACGATAAAAATTTATCATTTCTTTTTTGCTGCCTTCTGTTCTGCTTTTTGTTCTTTCTTGAATTCTTGGCGCATTTTTGCTACTGAAAGCTTGAAACCGCATTTGCATTTCACGTAAAATGGTCTTTTCCATTCTACTTGCACGTAGCCATACTGTCCACATTCTGGGCAAACATATTCACAATGAGCATTAACCTCGCCCTTTAAAGCAAGAACGCGTATTTGTCCAGTATCCTCACCTTTCGCATTTTTTTTAGTTCGACAGGTGTGATAAGCACAGTTGCTAGGTTTTATGTTATTCTTATCTATAAAATCTTGAATGGCTTTTAGCTGTTGCATAAACACTTATTTTGTCTAGGAGTATTTATCCTTAACATTACCACTATTGGTTCATCAGCACTATTCTTTTAGTTCGTCTGTGACACTGACGACCACCGATCTTCGCATTCCCTTGATCAAGTTTGAATGATGCGCTGATAGAGAATCGAGAATTGTTAAGAGAATCGAAATATACAAAGACAGGTCTGAAACCACTCTTTTCAGAAGAAAAGTATGATGCATCATCTCCAAAGATTTCTTTGGCGTATTTTCTATCCTCAGAAGTCTCGATTGGAAAACCTGTTCTATCATCATATTTAACGACCCAGCCATTAGGTGGAGGTCCTATTTCTGTTCTTCTTCCGCCTATCGCTCTCCAAAAACCATATTCATAAACAAGTTCTCTTGGTCTTTCTATTATTGTTTTGCCGTTTTCCAAGAAAGTTGCGGTCCATTCGCCACGACTAGGATTAGAAACAATACTATTTCTATATTCTGGAGAAACGAATCTATCTTGAACTTTATCGAAGTAAGCACGTTTTAACTCTGCCAACGTAGGTAATTGTATTTTGGCGTTGTACGCACAAGCAGAAGTGAAGCCGGTTTTCTTAGTATCTTCCAGATAGTTAACGTTATGTCCTATTGAGAAATCTTCCACTACAGTATACAGATCCTTTACTAATGCTGGAACACGAATATAGCTCTGATTTGGCGTTGACGTAGAATTCACCATTACTCAACACCATCAATAATTTTACTGAGATAAGCTTCATCAAAATCTATTTTTTTATTTGATGCTAATTTTACAAGCAAAGATATGTCAAATAGATCCTTGTATACTCTATATTCATTTACCGCATTTCTGAACTCATCTTCTCCTCTGTCAAAATATCCAGGCAATCTGTTTTTTTGCTGAACAACCAATGGCAGCCATTCATTCAAATCCTGTTCTCCTAAAGTATCCCAGTTTCTATTTCTTACTGCTCTATAATTGCCGTTAAATTTTGTTGGAATCTTGCATTGTTCTTCAGTTTTCCCTAATCTCCTAACTTTATCAGCAAGTATGTCTTCAGGCCTTACTGTGTATACAGTTCTATCTAAATTAGGTATTGATAACGGACTAGCATTTGAAACCTGTCTTTCTACATTATTTTTTTCTCTTTCCCAGTTATTCTCAGTCCATTTATAAGAATGTATAAAGAATTGATGTCCTTCTTTGTCCTCTGTTTTAACTTCATACACATGCCTTAATACACTTACTTGAGGTTTATACTCTTCTAAAAGTTTAGCTAAATTCTTTCCTACGGCATTTCTAAATGCTGCAGGATTTAATTTTGGTTTTATAAACAAATCCAAGTCACTTGTTGGTCTAAGCAAATCTGGGAAATTAGGATAAGTATAAAGCTGTGTTGCAATTCCGCCGCCAACAACTGGTTTGTAATATTGATACTGTTCTCTATACGAATCAGCTGCAGCCAAAGAATCTCCTACAATTTTATCAACAACAGTAAATTTTGAAGTCATTAATACTATTACACCATAATAGTATTTAAAGTTTCCTATTATTTATAACTTACGGGTAGTTAATTACTATTTAAATGGCGGACGTGTGCCTTACATTAATTGTAAAGTAATAGACCATGACTATAAAAATTTACATGTTATATGTTAGTATGCCAGAATCTTTGATTTCAACTGATCAAACTAAGTATTCTATAAATCATGACAACCCTCTAATTTTGATGAAAGCTTTTGGTGATACTGGTAGTGGATACGAGAGAGGTTGTGAAGTGTATCCTATAAAGTTTGAAGAAGGAAATAAACCAAAAACTTATGCTTTTAAAAATATAATCACAGTTGCAAAACCAGATGTAGCTCCAAACCTTCTTTATACTGAACTCGGCGAAGATGTGATTCCCCTCGAGAAATTAGTAGAAAAGACTGGTAGAGATCTTCGCTTAATAGTGGATCTAAAGAAACAGGATCCAGTGTACAACATGAATGGTAATGATGTAGGTAAAGGGCTTGCAGTAGAGCGTATGTTAGATTATTATAACCTTATGCGGATTCCAAAATATGTGAGAAATTCTTCGCGTCTATCGAAAGTAACAACTTGCAAAACATCTTATTATGAAAGAGGAGTTGTTTTTGATAAGTTGTCAGATGCTGCAGCTGCCTTATTTCTTCACCATTTAGCAGACCCTGATACTCATAAAAATGTTGAGCCTAGAAAAAACATTATATCTGTAGACGGAAATCTCACATATAGATTTGTCAATGGTTCTGAGTCTGATGAGAATACTATATCTTACGAAACATCTGGACAAGTTGACAAAGTCGATGGAAAATATGTTCTTATGATACCTGATGAGTGGGGTAGCAATATCAGTCGTTTTGAAAATAAAATCAGAGATCTCTTACATAAGGAAAAAGCATTAGAACGGATTGAATCAAGATACGGATTGACAGAAATCGACGATAAATGGTATGGAATTGACTTGGATAAAGCTTTCAAGAATAGCCCTTTGAATTCTGAGCAAATTTCAAATTTGGCGAAACTGTCTGTTGGTGAAATTAAAAAAAATAACCCAGTTAAAATTAATGAAACTTACATGTATCTGAATTTAGGATTAAGATGTGACCGTTATCTTACAAAATCTTTGCGAGCTGGAGATAACAGGTTATTTCTAAAAGTTACAGAGGAACAAAATTTGAGTGATATTGAACCGTACTTCTATTTGGAATCAACACCTTTTACTAAGAATAAAATGGTTAATCCCGAGGAAAAAACGAATTTTGTACGCGCACAGCACGACCTAAGCAATGCGGTCTGCCAGAATTTGGGCCGGTTTTGGCGTCGAATTAAATTTGAGTGAACTCATAGAACAGCTCACTTTTTACTGCTTCAATATACCAAAGCACTAACTTAAATATTTGATAGTATATATTCTATAGTTACAAAACCCTCATGGATTATTGGATTACTATCATGAGGATATGTTACGTGGATTAAATATGGTTACAGTTGAAAATGCAATAATTGCACATTTTGAAAAGAGCGGTAAAAGATTTGAGATTCTGGTTGACCCTGAGCTTGCTTATTCTATGAAAGAGGGCAAAACTATATCGATTAATAAAATGCTTGCTGCCAACTTTGTTTTTACAGATGCACGAAAAGCGAATAGAGCTTCTCCGTCTGACGTAGAAAAAACCTTTGGAACACATGATATAGAAAAAATTGCAGATTATATTATTAAAAATGGGGAGATGCAACTTACAACTGATTTCCGCAGAAAGAAGATAGATGAGAGAAAGAAGCAAATTGCAGCCTTTATATCGAAGAATGCAATTAATCCTCAGACAAAACTTCCGCATCCGCAAGAAAGAGTTCTTTCTGCTATGGAAAGTGCTCATCTAAACATTGATCCATTTAGATCTGCTGAACATCAAGTAAACGATGTTATGAAAGCAATAAAAGGCATACTACCAATATCTCTAGAAGAAACTGTACTACAAGTAGAGATTTCTGCACAGTATGCATCCCGCGTCTACGGTATATTAAAAGAATATGTAAAAGAGCAGGCATGGAACCAGGGCGCTCTTGCAGTAAGAATTGCTATACCTGCAGGGATGCGTGAGACTATCTATAAAAAGGTTGGGTCTATAAGTGATGGGACCGCAAAAATAACAGAGGTTAAAAATGACGGAAAATAAACGAAGATTAGTGATAACAGGCGAGTGCCTTGGAAATGGAAAGGCAGGTCATGGCACTTACGAAGAAGAAGGAGTGGTTTACTCAAAGTATGTTGGTCTTGCTGAAGAAAGGTCAGGAATATGGAATGTAATACAACTTACTGGAATATACAATCCTAAAAGGGGCGACGGTGTAATAGGAAAAATAGAAGATATAATATTCTCTAAGTGGATTGTTGACATAAATTCTCCTTATCAGGCTGTCTTGCCTCTTAGTGAAGCTACTGATGAGTATGTTGATGCAACAAAGGATATAACAAAATACTTTGACTATGGCGATCTGATTTTTGCAGAAATATCAAATTTGACAAAAACAAAGAATGTCCAGCTTAGTATGAGAAACAGAAAATGCAGAAAACTGAGGGGTGGTCGTATAATTAGGGTTGTACCATCTAAGGTGCCTCGTATTATAGGTAAAGCAGGAAGTATGGTTGAAATGATAAAGCAAATGACAGGAACACAGATAGTTGTAGGACAGAATGGTCTAGTATGGGTAAAAGGAGAGAATGAAGATATTGCCACAGAAACAATACTTTTGATTGAAGCCAGATCACATACAAGTGGCCTCACAAATTACATTAAAGATGTACTTGTAAACAAATATAAGCTAGAAGAAAAAGTTGTAGAATTCGAAAAGGAAAAGGAAGAGGTAATGCAAAATGACAGTCAAGAGAATTGATGGCCGTGCATTCGACGAGATTAGGCCTGTTGAAGCATGTGTAGGCATATTGAAGCAGGCTAATGGCTCTGCTATGTTTAAACTAGGCAATACAATGGCAATAGCTGGCGTCTATGGTCCGCGCAAAGTTTTTCCAAAGCATGATGAAGATGCAGAAAAGTCGGTATTGCGTACAGTATATAGAATGTCGCCTTTTTCAACTGAAACAAGAGGTAGACCAGGTCCATCGAGAAGAAGTACTGAAATTTCTAAAGTGATAAGAGAAGCTCTTATACCTGTTATAATATTAGAAGAATTTCCAAAAACTGTTATAGATGTTCACATAGAAGTTCTACAAGCTGATGCATCAACACGCTGTGTTAGTATCAATGCCGCAAGTCTTGCATTGGCAGATGCAGGGATACCTATGAGGGATCTAGTTGCAAGTTGTTCTGCTGGCAAAGTTAATAATAACATAATTCTGGATGTATCAGGCAAGGAGGATACAGAAGGTGATCTAGATTTACCAGTTGCATGGTATCCAAGAAAGAACGAGGTTACACTGCTTCAAATGGATGGTATTGCAACCTATAACGAAGTAAAGCAAGTTATAAACCTTGCTATAAAGGGTTGTAAGCAACTGTATGAAGAACAAAAGAACGCACTGCGTAAAAAATATAGTATTGATGAGGAACCTGAATGATTGATATTGATGTAGAAATTATAAAAGAAATGGCTTCAAAAGGTAAACGTTTAGATGGACGTGAATTTGATAAATATCGTTCTATTAGCATTGAACCTAATTTTGTGACATCAGCTGAGGGTAGCTGCAGAGTTAAACTAGGCAATACAGAAGTGCTTGCTGGTATTAAGATGGATTTAGGTAAGCCTTTTGATGATACACCTAATGAGGGCGTACTAGTGGTTTCAGCAGAGCTGGTACCTTTTGCAAATCCTTTATTTGAAGCAGGTCCAGCAAAAGAGGACGCAATCGAGCTTTCGCGTGTAGTAGATAGAGCTATTCGTGAGTCAAAGTGTATTGATTTTGGGAAATTATGCGTTACACCAGGAGAAAAAGTGTGGATGGTTAATCTAGATATTGCTGTGCTTGACGATGATGGCAATCTTTTTGATGCATGCGGCATTGCAGCTATGGCAGCATTGCTTAATACAATGATTCCTGATATAGAAGATGATAAGCCTGTATACACTAAGAAAGGTAAAAATAAGCTTCCTCTGAATGGTGTAGCACTATCAACTACTTTTGTGAAAATTGGAGATAAAATCATTGCTGATCCAAATTTGGCTGAACTTCGTGCAATGGATGCTAGACTTACTGTTGGTACTATTGATGAAAACTTCTGTTCAATGCAGAAGGGTGGTAAAAGTGGTATTAAAGTTGAAGAGATAGAAAGTATAATTGAGCTTGCAAGGCAAAAAAGCGCAGAAATTAAATCTTTAATTAAAGGATAATTAAGTAATAATAAGGATAACAAGGTGAGAAGATGAAGATAAAAGTTATCGAGAATGAAAAAGATAAATTGAAAGTTGAAGTAGACGACCTTACATTTGTGAATCTTCTGAATGACCGTATATGGCAGCAAAATGTAGGCTGGTCAGCTTATGCTGTTGATCACCCATATCTGTCAAAGCCTGTTCTTACAGTAAAAGCCAAGAATCCGCAGAAAGCATGTACAGATGCAGCAGAACAGATAATAAAAGATGTTGCTAGCCTCAAAAAGAAGATTAAGTAGTTGTTTTTTTTGGGTTTTGTTTTCTGTGATGTTTCGACACTAGTCATTATCATTTCATTTTTAGCAACAAGTGAGGAAGCGTTTCGACGTTTCGTCTAGAACACTGTCTTGAAGAGGTTATCAGGATTTGAAGCTTGATCCTAAAACAATTCAAGAAGAACAAAAAAGTAATTTGGTACTGAGATTAATAAGTTTGGACCCAGATGTTAGCCATGGATTAGAATGCAAAAATACAGGAGAAATTGTCAAAGATCAAGTTGATATACTTTATCCCGGATTGACATAATCATATATCTTGAATTATTTCATTCTTCTTCTACAGGTTTCTTTTTAACTATCCCTATACGTGCACTATTTGACTGCTTTTCTACATTCCTTTTATGTTTTTCAAACACAACTTTAGCATTAGGTAGTGTCATACCACTCTCCACTCCTATAATTGGTATCAGTTTATATGTAAGCACCCTTTCTTCATGATTATTTATATCCTGTAGATGCCACTCTAATGAAAGATCCCCTTTAAGTGCAGTTTTTTGTGGATGTGGGCCTTGCACATGCTTGAACTTGAATATTTTTGGAACAAAGTCATGAACCACAATTTTATTAACTTTTTCGCCTGTTCTATTCTTTAGATTTAGAGTAACTGTAAATTCCTCATTTTCGTTCACAGATTTACTTTCCAGTATATGCTTCTTAATACTAAAGGCTCGTGATCTAATGATTATAAACCACGCAAACATCACTAAGAATGCAGATAGAATATATAATGGAGAATAATCTATTCTATACTGCAGTTGTCTGTATTCACCTGGCTTCAAATTGTTAATCTCCCATGTATATACATCATTTTTGACCTCCTTAGGTTTTTCCCCTTTATAGAAAATGCTTTCAAATGATGATATACGATCGCTTACAGTCATACCTGTGATAATATTGCCTTCATTTTTCACTATGATATTTTTATTGTACCATGTTGCTGAACTCAAACTTTCGTCTTTTCTTGAAAGAATAGGCACACCCTCGACATCAAAGTATTTGTTCACAGTATTTCCATACATGCTTACTACTACTCTATACCTGCCTTGTTCAGCTTGCTTAGGAAGTTTCAAATTTACTCTATATTGTTGTGTCTGATCTATAAAAATTTTCTCAACTATTTTTTCATTACTAAAGATCTTTTTGCTTGGAGACCATACTTCTACCTTAAGCGGAATACTATTGAGAATCACTTCTCCTGTATTCTTATATGCTGTTTCGATTGTTACTACTCCAAATGGTTTTGGATCACCTAGAATACTGACTTCTTTAATTCCAACACTTTTCCTGATTTCTACTGGTGCAGGTGGTATAACTGGTGCAGGTAGTATTGATACGATTAAAGGTACACTTTTTATTTCACCTGTTATCAATGAGTTAAAGATAATATCAGTTTTGTAGAGTCCTGGTTGAGTTGTATTGTATGGTGACAGATAGAAAATCGCATCTTTTTTCGACCCTGATTGCAGGATGTACTGGGAGTTGCTTATAGTCATCCAAGGCTTTTCATTTGCAATGGCTAACGATATTTTGTCGTCTTTGTCAGTTAAAATACTAACAATAACAGATGTTGAGTTGCCTGCTTGAACCTTTACTTGGTCTGTTGAAAGACTTAACTCATATGCAAAGCTAAGATTAACGAGTAGCAACATGAAAAATATGGCATATTTCATAATATCCATAATTATGCGGGACTGTATATAAGCATTTTACTTGTGTAGTTATCATATCTTACTAAAATACTTTTTGTGAATACAATAATGATGATGAAGCTTTACTCTGCGAACTGGTGTCCTTATTGTCAAAACGTTCTTGACGTGATTAAGAAGTTAAAAATCCAGAATATTCAGATTATAGAACAACCGCACCCTAAAGAGGAACGTAAGGAACTTTTTCGTGTATCTGGGCAAAGAGGCATCCCAACCCTTGTTTCTGAAGATTGTATGATAAAGGATGATGATGAAGCCATAATAAAATACCTAAAAGAAAAGTTCAGATCCAGCCCTTTCTCCTGAATGCTATAAGTAAAAACGCTACAGATGACAATATTATTGCCAATAATATATAGAATCCAAACTCATGGTCTGCAAAAGGCAAAAATCGAAGATTCATACCATATATTCCAACTATCAGTGTTGGCACCAGAATAAGTGTTGTGAGAACAGTCAGCGTCTTCATAACAATGTTCAGATTATAAGAAACATTTGATATGTAAACTTCTGTAAGCCCTGATAGTAATTCGCGTTGATTTTCAACACGGTCATTAACTGCAAGAAGATCGTTAAATGTATCCCTTAAATATATCATTATTTCTTCATCGATTGTAACATGAGCATCCCTACCAAGCGACCTCATTATTTCTTTTTCAGGTATAATATTTCTACGCATTCGCAATGCGTATTTTCTAAGAAGTATTATCTTATTTATTGTTTCTTGATCGTTTTTTCTACCAACATCCTTTTCTACCTTATCGATTTCATCGTCTATTTTATCAACAACTAAGTAATAGCTATCCACTATGCGATCTAGAATTGTATGAACAACCCATCCTAAACCAAATTCTTTTATCTTTGCAGGCTTCTTTTTTAAGTCATCATCAACTCCCTTGAATGCAGTTGCATCAGCTGATATCGTTAACAGAAAATTCTTGCCTAGTATTAAATTAATCTGTGTACTTTTCATGCCGCTGTTAAGCTTCATGTATTTGAATATTATATGAATAAAGTTTTCGTAGTCGTACATCCTTGGTCTTTGTTTTGTGATACAATCGTTGATAATAAAATCTGGAATTTCCTTGACATTTGTAAGAATTTTTCTAACATCCTCGTTGCTCAAATCTGTGCATCTGATCCATGTCAATTTTGGAAGGCTTATGTATTTTGGCACTTCATTTATAGAAATTTCCTTTGTTTGTATGTCTTTTTCAAAGATCTTTACTACTATCATAGGCTATATAGGGCTTTCAATCCTAATAAACCTTTTTTATTGGTTGAATTAATGGTCCTTCTTCTATGGCATTATCTTTTATATCTAAACGCACACCTAGTTCCAGATAAGCATCCTTTATTCTATCGTATACGCCAACACTTTTTGATAATTCTAGAATTTCAGATGCCTGATTGTAATCAATAGTTGTGGGCTGACCATTCTCAGTTAATTTCCGCACATTATTTTTCACAGCATCTATCAAAACCTTTGAGTATGTATCATTTACTTGTTTACGCATAACTACTACATCCGACAGATGTACAATTTTTCTGGCATACATATAATCTATAGGTGCAGGATACTCTTCAGAATCAAATGCTTTTTTGAACTCTTCAAGATTTTTGTCTGCTATATTTACAAATACACTAACATATGTATTGAATATTCTCTGTTCTGCATCTTCTACAGATTCAGAAGATAGTACAGCTGATTCAACTGTTTTAGCGATTGTATCTGCAAATTCTGGTAGAGTTCTAAAAAATTCTTTATCTACACTATCTAAAAATAACTCCTTGTAAAGCTCACATACCACGCCATTGCCGTTACCTGACAAAACACGGTACATATGTTCCTTGTTAATACGCCCTCTAAACCATGTTTCCTTTTCTCCGTCTTGTTTCAGGCCGATCGCATTCTTGAGCGTTGCTAACTTTTCCTCATATGTAATAATTTTACCTGCATTACTATCACCATAAAGAATTGCATCTTGCTCTTCAGGTGTAAGATCTCTATAATCATATCCTAAAGCATGGTCTGAAGTAGATTCAATACCATACTCAGCTAAGGTTGCATGATTAAGAAGTCCTGAATGCCCTGAATTTATGGCTGCTTGTCTTACAGCTTTTATGCCATCTACTGATTTTTCATCAGTAAACTTTCCCAGCCACTCGTAATGATGACCTATATCTACACTTTCTGCATCATATGCTTCTTGCATATTACCACACTTTAATAACTACTATATGGTAACTAAGTATTTAAACTTGTTTTTAGTTTCACCTGAAAATGTAATATTATAACCTATTTATACAGTTTAGCAAAAGTTACATATGGAACTAAGATACATTGGTTTATTTCTGGTTATTCTTGCTGTGATCTTATACGTGGTTGGTGGACTGATAGGTGAAAAGTGTGTCAGCATAAATGACAATAAAGCATGTTGGAAAACTACCAGTACTGTAGTTACTTCGGATTTATGCCCTGACCCAACACAACCATGCTTGGCAAAGCCTGAAGCACAGCAGCATAATGCTATTACTGATCTTCTTTTGAAAGCATGTAGTAGTGCTTCACCTAGTTATTCTGACGCAGAACTAAATAATAGAATAGTGGAAGTTGCAAATAATTTCTTAGGATATTCTCTAGATGTAAGGGGTTATTGTGACCAACCTGGGGTTCTGTTTTCAAAAGTGAGATATGGATGATCTGGAAATCATTTCTCCATCGAAATTACTTTTATCTGGCATAATTCTCTAAATCCAATAACTCCATGCTCTCTTCCCATTCCTGATTTTTTGTAACCTCCAAATGGATTGCATGAAACTCGCTTAGCATTGTTAATTTCTATAGTACCAGCATCTAATCTTGACGCAACCCTCTGAGCTCTCTCATGATTTTCAGATAATATAGTTGAACCTAATCCGTATATTGTATCGTTGGATAATGCTACTGCTTCATCCTCTGTTTCGAATGGAATAATTGGTAATACAGGACCAAAAACTTCTTCAGTCCAGACACGCATATCTTTGGTAATGTTTGTTAGTAGTGTTGGCAAATAATAGGCTCCACTGAGATTTCTAGGGGAATGTCCACCTACCACAATTTTTGCTCTTTTATCGATAGCGTCTTTTACTTGGCTTTCTAGCAGAATAAGTTGTCTTTTAGCTGCCAAACTTCCCATATCTGTTTCTGGGTTTTCAGGGTCACCAACATTTTTTGATTCAATTTCTCTTTTTAATTTATCTACTAGATCATCAAAAATTGAATTTTGAACTATCAATCTCTTCACAGCAGCACATCTTTGTCCGCATAGACTGAATCTTTTATTATATATTGTGCTTGCGATTTTCTCAGTGTCTACATCTTCAAATACAATACATGGGTTAGAGCCCCCTAATTCCATAATAGCTTTAATAAATTTTCTGCCAGCCAACTCATATAGCTGCTGTCCTACTTTGGTACTTCCAGTAAACCAGATAAGATCTATTTTTTCATTTACTAATTTCCAACCGATATCGCCTGCTCCATACACTTCAGAGAATACTCCTTTTGGTAACCTATGTGAAAGCATAACTTCTTCTATTAATTTTCCTGTAAGTGGGCATTCCTCGGAAATTTTGAAAACAACAGTATTTCCTGCAAGAAGATTTGGGAAAACTCCCCAGACAAACATGCCAAATGGGTGATTCCACGGTGTAATAACAGCTGCTACGCCAATAGGTTCGTATACGATTTTGTGAATAGACTCGTTGTCCTCATGAGTTATTTCATTAGAAAGTGCTGATTCAGCGTTATCCAAGAACCATTTGATTTTGTTGATATGCTCATTCACGATTGAATTACTTTCTTTAGCGGTTGTTCCAACCTCTTTCACTGCTAGCATAGAAATTTCGTCTTTTCTTGCTTTGAATTCCTCATATATTGGTATTAGAACCTGAATTCTCTGTTTTATGCTCATTTCTTTCCAAATAGTTTTTGCCTTGTTTGCATTATCGACTTTTTCTGCAATTTCTTTATCTGTTGAGATCTCTACTTCTCCTACAACCTCATAGTTTTTTGCTGGATTTGTTGAAATTAGTTTTACCATGTTGATAGTTACTGTATCTAAGTTTTTTATAGTGATAAGCCTAGAAGAAGCTATTTAAATCTTACTACTAAGTAGTTAAATACAGCATTGAATTTAGTAATAATTACAATAATATATAAGGGGTGTGATAAATGGGACTTAGAGGTTTTTTGACAAGAGGCGATGTTGAAGCTTTAGAAGAAGCTAGCAAAAGGCAGTACAAATATCCGAAGAAGCACGTTAAGAAATTTGAATGCGCAGAATGTAATTATTCTTGGTTTTACAAGTCAAACAGATGTCCAGTTTGCGCAGCTGATATAGATGTAAGTAAGTAGTGATCAGCTAATCTTATGGATTCTATTGGGATTCATTGGAGAAATTTGTATGACTACCTACAAAGATTTTGTAATAAGAGTAGCACAAGAAGCTGGAAAGTTGTTGATGGATAATTACGGACAGCTACAAAAATTGGAATAAAAGCTAAAAACAAATTTTAAGACAAATGTGGATGATCGATGCGACAGCCTTATACGTAAGGCAATAATGAAAAGCTTTCCAGATCATAATATTTATTCTGAGGAACAACAAAACGTCGATAGAGGTTCTGAATTTACTTGGGTTGTTGATCCTTTAGATGGAACAATTCCATATACCTTTGGTATCAGTGATCATTTTAGTGTAAGTATAGCTTTAGTGAAAAAGAATACACCTATTCTAGGCGTAATATACGCTCCGAAAAGAAATGAATTGTATGTTGCTGAAAAAGGTGAAGGAGCATTCTGTAACGATTTTCGAATACATTATGGACATCAACAAAGCAGTGGTTGGGTTAGATTGTGGAAAAGTTGAACGGGGAAAAATTATTGATTATCAAAGAAAACTACTTTCAGAAAAAGGAGTTACATGTACTGTTTCATATGCTTGTGCTACTGTATCGTTAGGTTTAGTGGCTAGTGGAAAGCTCAACGCATATCTAGGATTAAGTTTAGAACCTTGGGATATGGCTGCAGCAGTTGTAATAAATAGAGAAGCTGGAGGAAAGGTAACAGCAATAAATGGTAAAGAATGGGAATTTGGTGACTCATCGATTGTGGCTGCAAATCCTAAATTGCATCAGAAACTAATCGACTTTTTGACTTCGACTAGCAGATTATAATTCAGGGTCTCTCTGGTATTCAAAATCTTTTTTGTATTCTTTGTAAGAGTTTTTTGGCTTTCCTAATTTAGATACTGTTATGAAGCTTTGTTCAGAAATTGGCAAATCTAACATATCACTTGCTATTGATGCATAGCCCCAAGCACCTCTCAACATTCCTCGTACAAGTCTATCATATGTAACAATACTAGCAATACCTTCGTTTGTTATTTGTCTGCCTTCAGAAAGCTCTGATTCAATCTTTTCGAATAAAACATCATCTATCTTGGAAATATATGCAGTTATGATAAAGTACAAATCCTCAGGTGTTTTAACATAGTCTTTCTTTATTTTGATGAGATAATCGTGAAATGGCACAGCATTGTCCAATACTTTATTTCTGAGAGTTACCAGCATATCAGAAGGTGCGTACGATCTGTTAATTAGATACGTATTTTCTTCCTTATCAGCTTCCTTAGAACCAATTATAGCCCCAATAGTATCAGATTTTTCTAGTGGCTTTTCTCTAAATTCATTTGTAATTTGTCTTATTAGAGTGTCGTATGGCGAGTGATCATTCTTAGAATTACCACCTACAAAATTATAGTTTCTACGGAAAACTTCTAGAGGATAGCGTGAGTCATAGATCCCAACAAGTACTCTGTCAAAAGAGCTTGGTACAATCAACGTAGATGCTGCATGATGTCTTACTTTCATTTTTTACACTTTGACATTATGATAAAAATCATCTAATAAGTCCATCAGAATATAGCTCAAATTGAGGATAGTATGGCTCACAGTGTTTTATTCTTCTTCTAATTAGAGGTGTTACCACATGAGAATTTTCATTACTCTCATTGTATTCTTTACCCAGTTCCATTTCTGATATTTCAGATGGAGAAATTTTTCCAATATCTTCCAGAACATCTAAACCATAGTCCATTTGTTTTGGTTGAACTTCTAATTTACGCAAATCTACACTACCAGTATTTTTTCGATAATTCATACCAATAACTATTCAGCAAAAAACATTTAAAGTCATGTATGATGACTACTTATATATAGTTACGCTATTTTGTATGCGCTCTGTTTTTGTGCATTATCATCTCATACTCGTCAAGACCCAATTCAATGTTGTTTCTACTACGATAATTTGCAGATATCTTCATGATTTCATAATCATCGAGACCGCTTTCGATGTTACTTTTCCTAAAATCTTTCATACTGCGTCCATACGTATAACTTTTTCTTCTAGAAACTTTTAGAAAATCATTGGTTCGTAAT
>CAYMYT010000010.1:0-879 GCA_964394755.1 uncultured archaeon | reverse complement strand
ATTGTTAGCTGCTAATTCTTGTGTAGAACTAATATTTTTTCTGTAATTCATGTAATCATTATAAACTAACAAATATTTGAATAGCTTTTTTACAGATTTCAAAGAGCCCCCGATGGGAATTGAACCCACAACCTTCTGCTTACAAGGCAGATACTCTACCGATCTCACTTTAGCAGTATTATTAGCTTACTGAATTGCACTGCACTGCATAAAGTATTGAGCTACGGAGGCACATATAATTACAAATATTACAAGAGTGATGCATTAAAAATTACTAATAGTATTAACAGTAAAACTCCCATGATCAATGAAGCTGCTGATTTTACTCTGCTATACTTATGAACTTTCTCTAATATTGAAACCATTAGGAAAAGCCCATATAACCATATCAGTCCAGCTAATACCTTTCCTATCAATGGTGCGTATCCCAGTATTGTGCTTAGCAGCAAAAAAGATGAGGTATAAATCGCAATAAAATAAGCGTGTAAGGTAAGCTGTCCTTTTCCTCCAAGAATTCGTGCAAAGATGTAGGTTACAAACGATAGTGAGGCCCATGTTACCAATGCAGCTATAGGACCTGCAAAAAGCCATGTACTAAGTAATAGAAAAATTCCAGGATTTGGACCAAAAAGTATTGGACCATATAGAATCGTTGCTAAGATACCGACTATTGTGCCTGACAAAATTATATGTTTTGAACCTTCGGTGATACTTCCTTTATTTTTTAAAAGCTTTGGTGGCGAGTCGATAGCGATTTTCCATGTTTGTATTAAATTTACACACTCTGCTATAATTTTTGCCATCAATTAATTCATGCCTAAAATGATTTAAGCATTTGAATTCACTGAGAAACTTGTATTTTAACAAGATTTCGATAAC
>CAYMYT010000009.1:9971-16787 GCA_964394755.1 uncultured archaeon | reverse complement strand
AATAAACAGAAATCTGGAAGCACTTCCATGGCTTCCTGTCGATAATTATTTCAATGTAAAGAGCGTTGGTACCGTTATTCTTTCTGTTATGAGACAGGGCAAGATCAAGAAATATGAAAGCCTGCGAATAGAGCCATTAGGGAAAGAAATCATGTTAAAATGGATACAGTCACAAGACAAAGATATAGTTGAAGCAAATGCTGGAATGCGCGTAGGTCTCAATGTAAAGGGAGTAGAAGCTGATGAGCTGAAACGTGGTTATGTTATATGTAAGGAAGCAGAAATCAAGAAAGAGCTAACTGTAAATTTTGTAAAAAGCAAATACGCAAAAGAAGAAATTCAAAAAGGTTCCCAAATTTTTGTTTCCATGGGCTTGCAAGTTATTGCAGCATCAGTTCTTGATATACAACCTATATCTAGACTGCAACTCAAGCTTGAGCACCCAATAGTATATATAAAAGGACAAAAGTGTATTTTTGCATCCTGTAGCCAAACAATGCCAAGAATATTAGGAACCGGAGTCTTAGAATAAAATATTTCCTAAAGAAAATGGGCTTCACAAAAGATATTTATACCATTTCATTCCAAAGATGTATATGCCACATAAATATGGTCTATACAAACACCGCATGAAACATCATAAGAAAGCTCATTCAAGTAAATTAAAACGAGATATAGATAAATTCGCAATATTTTTCGCGATCTTGACACCTTTGATGACCACATCACAAGTATTTCAGATATATTCAACTAAAAGTGTTAGTGGTGTATCAATTCTTACATGGATTACATTTTTGATTAGTACATGCTTCTGGTTGACTTATTCAATATTGCACAAAGATAAAGTCTTTATAATGAATGGTATTTTATGGCTTATTGTTGAATTACTTGTGGTGATAGGCATCTTAATTTATGGAGTATAATAGTATTATGATTATGCCCCCAGAAAATGATATTTGGTAATATTAATGTTCGAATCCAGCTCCACAACATCTCCTTCTCTAGCAAAGCGCACGCTTAGATCAGATTCATGTCTTTTCAAATCATGTAGGCGCTCAATTGCATATTTCTTAGTTTCAGCCTCCATCTGGCGAAGGAAGGCATCGTCATGTTTTGGGTCGTGATGGGTAATGTAAAGCGTCTTGGGAGCTTTTTGTTCTAATGTAGCCAGCAATATATCAACAACTTTTTTAGGCACACTATGACCCCAACCTGATCTGCATACTGCTACATCTTCGTACTTTATTGGATCTTTACCAATATACTCGCCTTCTGTATACTGACCTTCGTGGATAACTATGTCACAATCACCAACCCATTCCATGGTCTTTCTCTCTTTCTCTCCAAATTCTTGTGTCATACAGTCCAGTTCAGTATCTGTTGCAAATACCAGTGCCTTATTAGTCTCCATATCTATGAACTTGTATGAGTACACACCTTGTGGATGGAAGAGCTTCTGGTGGCACAGCTTATAGCGATCTGTGAGTTGCATATCTTCTACTTCTTTGAACTGGATTTTATTGGGAAGCTGATTAAGACGTATAGGAAAGACAAAGTCCGACATCTGTTTCTGGAAAGCGTATTCAGTTATAAGTACAGGATTACTTCCTGAGATTGCATCATTTAATGTATCGATATGATTTGGATTTCCATATACTGTTATCACATTGCCCTTTCTATAAGCTGGCCTAAAGAAAGGAAAGCCTTGAATGTGGTCCCAGTGTACGTGTGTCAGATAAATGCTAAGCTCACCTTTACCCTCTTTAAAATCATTAACCTTCTCAAGCAAAGAGTCGCCTGCAGGCATTATTCCATTACCTGCATCCAGAAAGTACAACTTCTTGGAATCTGGCAGCTCAACAACTGCACTTGTCGTGTTACCGCCAAATTCATGCGTGTAAAACTTTCTCCAATCTGCACTAGATGATGATATCGATCCCCGCGTTCCGTAAAACCTTAGTTTCATATGAATCACCTATATACACAATCTATATAATTATATGTAGGTCGCAGAATTAGAGTTTTTTATTCTATTTTAACGGTTTTAGCTAGATTTAAATACTTTAATATAGCATAAATCTAATATGAAAGTGCTTTATCTCGACTATAAGGGTGTCACGCCTTTGGAAAGCTTGGATAAGCATGATAAGCAGATACTTTACATAAAATCTCGGAACGCACGAATCCCAATCTCAAAGATAGCTGAGCATGTACCGTTATCTCCAGATGGGGTAAAATATCGCCTCAAGAAGCTCGAGGACTTCAAAATACTTGTGGGCTCAAGGACAGCAATAAATGTCCGTAATCTGGGATTCAGTAGCTATCATGTATTTATCGAACTTACAAATCACTCTGTGCAAAAACAGAAAGAATACATAGAGCGTCTTGTTAATCATCCTTTCATAAATGCGATTGTTACGTATACCGGTAAATGGGATATGGAGATTGCAATTATGACACAGGACGTTTATCATTTCAATTCACTGCTTCAAGAAATTCTGGATCCAAATTTTGTGGCTGATTATGAAATAATGGCTCTTGTAGGCACGATAAAAAGTTCTGTGATTCCCGAAGGTTTTGTATCTGAAGCTGCGATAGAGATAGATTACAGAAAGAACGACTCTTCTTTCTTCAAAGATTTCAGGAATAGAAAATCTAGAGTAGACCGAGTGAAAATTGATAATATTGATTTTCAAATTCTCCAGATATTATCCGAAAATGCCAATCCTACTCTATTAGAGCTAGGCGAAAAACTTGGAGTTTCCAAAGATACAATCACCAATAGAATAAAACGTATGATCGATTCGAATGTTATTTTTGATTTCAGACCTGTAATAAATTATTCAGCGCTAGGTCTTTCAGTACAAACTCTTCTCATAAAAATCGTGAAGCCCTCAGCAGATGTCAATAAAAGAATTGAAACATGGTTACGCGGCCATACTAATGTGCTATGGGCTGTACGCACCTTAGGAAAATGGGATCTGCTTGTTTACGTCATTACACAGTCTCAAGATCAGTTGCACAAAACAATAGATGACTTCAGACAGCGATTCGGAGATAGTGTGAAAAATTATGAAACACTGTTTGCTTACGAGGAATACAAATATACTTTTCTACCAGCAGGGCTTGTTCAAGATAAACTAAGGAAATCCACTACATCTTAAAGCCAAATTTGCTCATCATTCTTCCCATTTCTCCACGCTTCATCTTCGAAGGTGAAATCATCTTAGTAAGCTTCTTGATTTTATTATAATGAGAAAGAAGCTCACGTACATCATTTTCAGTACAACCAGAACCTTTTGCAATTCTTTGAACTCTTGCTGAATTTATTTTTTCAGGAAACGCTTTTTCTACTTTGGTCATACTTTGCATAACATATTTCCATCTTTTCATTTTTTCTTCTTGATCCTTAGGAAGCTTTTCTGAAAATTTTCCGAGGCCAGCCATATCCAATATACTAGATAAAGGACCCATTTTTTGCATGCCTTCTATCTGACTGTAAAAGTCCTCAAGATCAAAATCACCTTTTATTATCTTTTCAGCTTTCTTTTCATCAACAACCCCTCTTGCTTTTTCAAGCAGTGTTTCTAAATCAGGAAAACCTAGTAGTCGGGATACAAGCTTTTTTGAGTCATATTGTTCAATGTCGTCAGGTGTTTCACCTGTTGTTATGAATCTGACTTTTGCGCCTGTTGAATAGCACGCTGTTAATGCACCACCACCTCTTGCTGTTGCATCGAGCTTTGTTATGATTATATCTGTTATATTAAGCGCCTGGTGAAATGCTGTTGACTGTGGTTTTGCAGCTTGGCCTATATCAGCAGGAAGAACAAGTATGCGCTCATCAGGTTTCAAAACAGCATCAATATCTTTTATCTCTTTTATAAGGTCGTCATCCAAAGCATTTCTACCGCTTGAGTCAACAATGTATATGTCAGCTTTTATTATATTGAGTGCGGACCTAAGGATTTCCACAGCTGGTTTTTTATGACCACTCTCTCCGTAGAATTGGACATCTATTTTCTTGGCAAGTTGTTCTAATTGTTCATATGCTGCAGGTCTGACAGTATCGCATCCTATCAGGGCAGTCTTCAATCCATGCTTTTTATAAAATAATGCAAGCTTTGCAGATGTAGTCGTCTTTCCACTTCCGTATAGACCTACTAAAAGAATTTTTTTGGGCTTCAGTTCTATTCTTGCTGCTTCCTTGCCCATGATGCTTGTAATTTCATCATACACCAGTTTGATAATATGCTCCTTCTTTGTAAGTCCAACAGGTTGCTTATCAGAATTTTTTAAAATTCGTTCCTTTAACTCAAAAACAAGATGAACATCAACGTCAGCTGTTATAAGTGCGCGCTGAATCTCTTTGATAAGTTCTTCTAATGCAGACTTATCAGCAGAACTTTTTGTAAATACGTCTATACATTTCTTAAGACTGTTAGAAAGTCCTTCAAGCATATCTATACTGAAACAATTATTTTTTAAAGCTCATCTTTTCCATTTCGATACGATTCTGCTACCAGTTCATTGATTGTAGATTCATCAAGTTCTACTCCCAATTCTCTGAATGCATTTTCTCCTCTTACTGAATCTATAAGTTTGTAATTAAAAAATGTAGCTATAGCAATCATTGAAAGTGAAGCATACACGTTTTCTGTAATAGCATAAATAATACTTCCAAAAAATAGGTCTATAGTCCTGTTACTAAAAAAGACCATTGGGTTATTTAGATTAAATATTATTTCCGGAGTTGTTAAAGGTGGATACCTATCTCTGATTCTTGACAAATGAAGAACTTTGTTTGTTTCGTCTTGAACACGTCCTTTCATAAAATGTATTAAGGACGTGTTCGGGATCATATCTTCCAACAAAAGATACAAGGAAGATCTGATAATCAAGATTATCGTAGTAATTTTTCTCTCCTTGCCTTGGAAACTTACCTTTTGAAATCTGGCATTCCACTAGTCTATGACTAGTGGTGGAATGCAAGATGTAAGAACCACTGTTGTAATACGGTAACTAACCAATTTCAAGATGCCACTGGTCTATGTGCAGAAAGCAAAGCTTTCTGACATCTCGAATACATCCTAAGATATTCATGGATGTATTCAAGATGACCAGTGGTTCTTCACATTGCAACTTTTCCCGATCTATTTACACGCCAACAATCAACAAATTCTTCTTTGTAATCACATTTTTTAGTCATTGTAAATAGATCCATATATTCATCATACCAATGTTCTTTCGGCATTGTTTCATATACAATTCTTTTTGCTTGATCACCAATTATCGGATGACACGCAGCTAATCCCAAACTTGTGGATCTCCAATAGTCCAACCTACCCTCGTCAGTTCTCTGCATCAGCTCAGTATCTAAGGGATTGAAAATTTCATGATATTTTGCTCCCTTGACCAGCTCTTCTAAAGGGCCGTGATATCCACCTTTCAAGGCATCGTAAAATCTTTGTATTTGAGGTTCCACATAAAATAGACGAAAGTTAAGCATTTAAAGTTTTCTAACATCACTACCGTAAAGTAATTGTCTTTGTGTGGTGATACAATGGTTATGGAAACGGTACAGATAAGGCTTACAGAAAAGCAAATAAAACGTGTAGATATTCTTGTCCAGAAGGGTGTTTACCCTAACAGATCAGAAGCAGTAAGGGATGCTGTGCGCAAGCTTGTTGAAACACGATTATCAGTATCTTAAATTCAATGTTATGGAAAATTAAAGATAGATATAACTAACTAGCTAGCTAACCAATCCATCAACGATTTCTTGTGGGTTGAATTCTTTGAAATCAGTATATTCTTGGCCTGTACCCAAAAAAAGTATTGGCTTTCTTAATGTATGGGCAGCACTTATGCAAGCACCACCTTTTTCATAGACATCAGACT
The DNA here is from genome assembly GCA_964394755.1 of uncultured archaeon. Classification (GTDB taxonomy): domain Archaea; phylum Aenigmatarchaeota; class Aenigmatarchaeia; order GW2011-AR5; family GW2011-AR5; genus CAYMYT01. Next base: position 10,886 of record CAYMYT010000009.1, on the reverse strand, counting down.
TCGTTAGAATTATTGCATCAACACCAATTGCACCATCAAAGAGTCTGCATTGGTCATAGATATCATTTCCTGTTGTTGAATCTAGAACAAGAACTTTCAGATCAGGTTGATTTATACGTACAGTCTTTTTCAGTTCTTCCATTAGGTTGACATTTGAATGCGATCGTCCTGCTGTATCAGCCAGGACAAGTCCTGCACCAACTGCCTGAGCATGTTTCTTAGCATCGAATATTACTGCAGCACTGTCAGCACCATACTTATGTTTTACCACTTTCAGATCTAGATTTCTAGCGTGTTCCTCTAATTGTTCTATGCTTGCTGTACGAAATGTATCACCTGCTGCCAGTATAGGTTTAAAGCGCTTTAGTCGGTGTGCCAATTTTCCTGCACAGGTAGTTTTGCCTGCTCCATTGAAGCCAAACAACATTATTGTGAATGGTTTCTTCTTTTCGATTATATCTTCAAGATCTATTCGAGGTTGATCAAAAACTCCAAGCATTGCACTTCTTAAAGCGTCTTTTATCACATCAGATATTTCACCACGTTTTACTGAACGATTGAGAAGATCTTCTTTTACACTGTTGCATATTTTTTCCGCAACATTTAGGGCTACATCGCTTTCAAGTAAGGTTATCTGTAATGACTTCAATATATTTTCTATATCACTTTCTGTCAATGTTTTCTCTGTGATCTTTTTTGTTATTTTTGATAATGTAGATGTTTTGTGTACGGCAGGTTTTGCAGGTTCTGTACGCACCACAGGTTTTTGAAGTTCTATGTCTGGTGTAGATATTGCAGGTTCTGTATGTACTGTTGGTGTTATAGGTTCTGTACGCACCACAGGTTTTTCAACCTCTATGAGTATTGCAGGCTTTTCAGGTTCTATGTGTGGTACAGATATCACAGGTTCTGTAT
>CAYMYT010000009.1:0-9871 GCA_964394755.1 uncultured archaeon | reverse complement strand
GTACTTTAGATATCACAGGTTCTGTATGTACTTTAGATATCACAGGTTCTGTATGTACTTTAGATATCACAGGTTCTGTATGCATTTTAGCTGTTATAGATTCTGTACGTACCACAGGCTTTTCAGGTTCTTTTTGTAGTGGTGCAGCTACTGTAGGTTCTCTAGATGTTATAGCATCTAATTTGACAATACTCTCTTCTTCTTTAACTTCCTCTATTATCTTTTCTTCTTCCTTTTTTTCTTCTAGAATTTGTGGAGGTAACTGATATTCTAATATCTTCTCTTCGAGTTCCTTTAATTTTTCGATTTTATCTTCTATACTTTCTTCAGGTGCCTTCTGCTCATGTACGTGCTCTTCCTTGAAAATAGCGCTCGAGACCTTATCTACTGTATCCTTAATTTTTTTCTTAAGAAAATTAAACATAGAAATAATTAGAATTGCTATTTTATATGTATATCCTTACCACTATTGTGGAATATTATAATGTATGATTACTTAGTTCATTCTCTAATATTCAATTCATTCTCTAACTTTTTCAACGAAGTACCAAGTTTATTTATTTCCAGAACAATCTGGTTATTCAAGTTATTAATTTCATCCAGTCTTAGCTGAAGAATCTCTAAACTTCTTTCTCTAGTCTGCGTAACTGCAATGCCTGCGCCTACACCCACAACAAACTTTTCAGTCATCATTGGAGATCCACGTAGAAAGACACCGCTACCTAAACCAAAAAGCATTTTGGTACCAGGTTTAATATTTTCCATGCTTTTTAGTGCACTAATGCTAACACTTAGTTCTGCCATACGGCTATCAAGCATAGCCTTTTCCTCTAGGAAAGAATTAAATTGAGATCTAGTCATTTGGTATTCAATATACTTTTTCTGAACATCTTTGCTTAGTGTTGTCATATAAACTATCTGTACATAATATTTTTAAAGTCGTCCAAGACTTGGACTCCTACTAACAAAACCATTTTTTCTGGTTTTATTGTAAATCAACTAGCTATCCAAATCCAAGTGCTTTACTTATTCTACCAAGTTCTATACCTGTTGTATTCATTGAAGCTATATAACCATTCCTATTCGCTATAATTGATGCACCTACAAATCCAGAACCAAAACCTGCTGTACCAACATCTACCTGTACACCAAGCACCTTCTCAATAATTTTTATTTCGTTTTCCCTAGCATCGTGGTGTAAAAGTACACCATTATTCGTTGCTATACCTAGTTTCCCTACAATATTCATGTCAGCTATCCTTGATACAGCACATGGCAAACCAAAAAATCTCTCTAATTTGCCTGCATGTCTCTTTATCCAACTAGAAATTATTATGCCGTTATCATTCATAAGAATCAGGTTTCCCATAGCTGTGTAAACACTTTCCATCAGGAAAACATCTAAATTATCTATTAACGCATTTTGTAGCTCTGCAAATTCAAAATCCTCAACTATTTTTGGGAGTACAATTCCATAAGAATTACCAGAGCAAAAAATTCCTGAGAGTTCTGTATACAAAATAGTTGAACTTATCAAAGGTACTTTTAACTCTGACCGCAACTTTTCCCCTTCTTTTTCTCTAATACCCAAAAAACAATACTTGTCTGTTGCAAAACCGTATAAGCCTATATTGGGATCGTCATTGATATTTGTTTGTAACATTTCTATCTTTACCCATTTCTATACATTTCTAGCATCCTGTATTTACCCATCTCTGTATATTTCTAGCTTACCATTCCTCTACATATCTTTTACTTTTTGGAAACATTTTCGCGTAAAACCTTTGTTTAAGTGGTTTTTTATGCAGCAATTCAATACAAAGTTCTTCTCCATCTTTTAAACCAAATTTTGCTCGCATATTATCTTTTGCAATAATTTCAATGGTTTTTTTATCATAGATGCTGTTCGATTGTTGCATTGCCCAGCATTCATATCTTTCATTATTGACAGTTATGCTGATAGGTGCAATCCACATATCCACATGCTTTCTACCATCAATAAGCACATGATCCAAAGCCTTTGTTGAGTACGACTTAAGATCTATTTTATTTTCAAGTTTTATGTTCAAAGTGCCTCTAAAAGGTTCAGTACCTAGTATTCCACTAAGCCTGTGAAAATACTTGTCTATTAGAGGTCCGCCTCTTAGGACACCTGAAGTAATTACACCCACTATTATTTTCATTATTAATACGATATACAATCTGCTTAAAAGGCTTTCCTAGTAGGAGCCTTTCTTGGAAGAAAGTCTCCTACCACCTTCCAAAGAACATGTGAAATATATTAAATGTAACTATTATAGAAAGTCTCCTACCACCTTCCAAAGAACATATGAGTATATTATAATACTGCAATAGTTTCTTGGTATCTTCTTTGAGAAAACATATTCAAGATAAATCAATTTTTTGTTTTTTCACTTTCAACTTTTTCAGTTTCAACTTTACTTTTACTATCACTATTCGCTTGAACTACTTCAGTCTTGCTTTCAGTTTTACTTTCTATCTTCCCTTCGACTGAATTTCCAGTCTTCCCTTCGATAGACTTTTCAAGTTCTTCTTTCTGGGCAGCCTTTGACCCCATTCTACCCATCAATTTATCACGAAAACCTTTCCTTTCTTTTTTCTGTTCTACCTTGAACTCAGTGTAGTCAAATCCAAAGAGCTCTGCCTTTGCAAAATCGCCGTCGAGAATAACCTTGACCTTTACTTTTCTAGGTGGTTTTTTTATACCACGCTCCCAAATTTCCTGATTTAGATGACCACCTATTTTCACATTTTTTTTTGTATGAGTTTCAAGAAAGTCTTGAACATAGCGTATAGCATACGGCGTACGCTTCTTATAAGTTTTCTTGAAAGCTTCCTTCAAAGGAATAGTATAAATTTTTTCTTCTGGCATTGTAATCACTTTAGATGAAAGGTTTAAAACCCTACTTTGTCTCAGATCTTGTTCTTTCCTCTTCTCCAGTTCTTAGTTGTGGCCTTTATTCTGCGCGTTCTGGCACGCTTAAGCCCAAATTTTTTAATGTCAGCCCAACGTGGAGCTGGACTCTTTCTTATTGCTATAAGCTTGATCTTTTCACCAAATTTTTTCATGCTACCCATATTAACACCTAGATTATCTTTATCTTCATCTTATCCTTATTTTAGGTTCTTTTTTATTTTGAAACTTTTGAAGTATTGAAACCATTTGAGCATCAGTTATCCTGGTTCTGATTTGCCCTGCCTGATATAGTTGTGCAAGGTAGAGTTCAATCTGAAATGCAAGATCATACTTTGTAATTTTCAAATTATTCAGCCTTTCTCTGGCATTGTCATCAAGTATCTGCATCTTAATTACTTTCAAAATTTCTTCGGTCTGTTTCTGCTGCATTTGTTGCTGCATCTGTCCTTGCAATTGTTGCTGCATGAACTGCTGTTGCATTCTTTCCTGAAGCATTTTTCGCTTTATTTCATCTTCCATTTTTATACCCTCGTTGCTTCAGCTTCAGTTTCAACTTTAGCTTTATCTTTAGACTTAGGCATGCTCAGAGCAATATTTTTTGCTATTTGATTAAGAAATTTCTGGCCAGTCTTTGTAACTGCACGACCTTTAGGTTTCTTATTTTCTATATAACCAATTTTCTCAAAATCTTGTAGTATTGTTCTTATGATCTTTCCAGAACCTTTTGCAAAGTGTGCTGGCTTGTGGCCTCTTCTGTGTAGACTACCATAGTATGTCCTTAATCTAGAGACGCCTACAGGACCTTCTAACGAAATTTTCCTAAGTATACTAGCAGATCTTATATACCACCAATTTGCTTGTTCAGGCAGTCTTTCTTTTGACACACCTGTTTTTACGTATAGGGCCCATTCTGGCATTTTTGTATGCTTTGGTAGCTCTTCAGCTATACTATCTATAAATTTTGCTGCGTTAACATCACGTATTGAGACCATATAATCACATATATCAATCAAGAATAATGCTTTAATTCTTATCATGGATGATTAAAATCCTATTCCAGATAACCATTTTTCTTCACAAGTCATTTATATGGTCTTCCTAATATTTTCTTAGGAAGACGAGATCCTGAACATGTCCTAGCATGTTCACGATATGGTATTCTTCTGATTTTGTTGCATTGCATGCAAGTTATATGCAATATACCATTTTTTAATCGCTGTTTTGAATTGAAGCCTGGTAATAAGAAACTGTGGCAATATTTACAATAATTTCTTTTGAAAAGGCCAAGTCGTACATTATAACGCATGCCTATTTTACATGCGAGCTTAACATAGCGTTTTGCAAGCTTCTGGTCTTCTTTCACCATTTTACGTGCTTCGTTGAATAAAATTTCAATGCGTTCTTTCGCTATTTTTGTTTGCCATTGTGGTTTCATATGCTATACTATTACTGGGATTACTCGGCTTTTAAGCCCTTTTAAATTTTTTCCATTTAACCCCTTGTGTTGTATCCTCTAGAAAGACACCTTTCTTCATAAGCAGATCTCTTATCTTATCCGATTTCTTATAGTTTTTATCAGCCCTAAACTTCTGTCGGTCTTCTATCAGAATCTTTTCATCTTCTGTTAGGCTATCTTCTTCGTAAAGTATGTCAAGCACAGAGTTGAATTTTAACATACACTGCAGTACTTTCTCTAAGGATTTACTGTCAGCCCTACCAGCACTAATCTCCTTATTTACAACATTCATAAGTTCAAACAAAACGGAAAGTGCATCTGGTGTATTTAGATCGTCATTCATTGCGCTTTCAAAACCAATAGTTGCATCTTTTACAGAATAAAGAATCAGTTCATTTTCATTCTTATCTTGAGTCTCTAGTTGATCCTGGATCTGGCCAAAAAAGCTATTTATTCTGTCAAGGGTCGTTTTTGCGGCTTCCAATGAACCTAATGTAAAGTCAAGATTTTTTCTATAGTGAGAAGATACGCAAAGATATCTGAATGCAAGAGGATCGTATCCTTTTACGATTATATCACGCAGTGTATAAAAATTACCTAATGACTTCGACATCTTTTCGCCATCTACCAGAAGATGTGATGCATGAAGCCAGTATTTTGCAAGTTTCTTACTGGTAGCACCTTCACTTTGAGCGATTTCACATTCATGGTGAGGGAATTTATTGTCTTCTCCACCTGTATGTATATCAAAGCTTTCTCCTAGATATTTCATAGACATAGCGCTGCATTCTATATGCCAGCCAGGATAACCCCTACCAAACGGAGAATCCCATTGCATCATATGTTTAGGATCACTTATCCACAAAGCAAAGTCAAACTGGTTTTTCTTATCAGGATTATTTTTAACACGTCCACCAGCACCTGCCTTCAACTCACTAAGAGTATTTCCTGATAATTTTCCATACCGCTTGAACTTGTCTATATTGTAGTATACAGAATTATTACTAATGTACGCATATTTCTTGTCAACCAGTATTTTTATTAGGTTGATCATATCTTGGACATGTTGGGTTGCTCTTGGATAAGTAGTCTTTGCGCTTAATCGTATTTTTTGTATGTCATCAAAAAATGCTTTAGCGTAGAAATCAGCTATTTCTTCAGGTTTTTTCTTCTGCTCGCGAGCACTCTTTTCTATTTTGTCTTCACCAGAACCAGCTGAATCAGATGTCATGTGGCCCACATCAGTTATATTCATGATATGTTTCACAGGATAACCAAGATATTCTATATAGCGTTTTAATATATCAGCAAAAATGAATGCCCTGAAGTTGCCTATATGTGCATAATCGTAGACAGTAGGACCACAACTATATATGCCAACTGATTTACCTATAGGTGTAAACAACTCTTTCTTTTTTGATAATGTATTATAAAGTTTAAACATAGAATCACTTTACCGTATGTTCTTTAATATTTTATAATAAGATATGATTAAGAAATATAAAATACAGTGCCCGGTTGGCAGATCGGCTATGTGTCCGCCTGCAGCTTTGTAAAGTAGAAAGCGGATTAGAGGAGTTCAACTCTCTTACCGGGCTCTCTAGTTTATAAAATATGTGGCGAGTCAATAGAGAAATATGTCACTAAGCATGAAGAGTTTAGCGTTAGTACTTTGCTTCATTTTATTCGTGGGTGGTCTCTTTATTTTTTTGAAAACAACAAAAAGTGGTGGAACAGTGCCTACCACCTATTACGTTGATGCGACAAGTGGTAACGACGATGCATCTGGGCTGCAGGAACGCGGAAACACAAATTCAAATAACTGCCCAGATACATTCATGGAGCACGTCAAGAAGTACCATACTGACGCATCGGCGATAAAGAGTCGATAATGGCATAGCAGTACAAAGACATATAAATCTTACTACTGTAAAGTTATATATGAATAAAGAATTCATGCAAAGTTTTGAACAAGCTGTAGAATACCTGTGGAAAGATTTTGGACTGGAGAAAAACCCAGGCCTTCCAAAGATTGAAGTTACTGATGCGATATTAACTTGTAATACCTTTTTGCATGACAAATTATACGTAACCAAAATGCCTAAAGCTTTCAATTTTATGGTCCCTGGTAGTTGTGCTGGTAAATATCTACATAGCTTAGTCAATCCAGAGGTTTATTCGATAGAAACATATCTTGAAAATTATATGGATTTACAGAAACTATCCGATGTGATTGATTTAGTTACTCCAGCAACCTACATGAGATCTATTGTCGGTTTAATGTCAGGTATCATGTTTACACTTAATTTTAATGATAAATACAAAAAAGAAAAAGTTATTAAAAATGCACATTTATTCTATAAAAATCTAAAACTTGGTTTTGATGTTAGTCCATATAACGATCATGAGAAAGCTGAATTTATTAAATATCAAGTCAATATCGAAGAGCGATCTACACCAGTCGCTGCAGTCTTCTCATGTATAGATCATGAACCTCCTGTTAGTCTTGCTGAAATAGCTAGAGCTGATGCGTCTGAATATAAGAAGTATATTGAAAAGGCAGAACAATGGTTAGATACGATCCCTCAACGTAACTGAATGATTATTTCTATTCTAAGGCACGATAAATTTGTATACCTTTAGCGTCATGTGTCATATTGAGCTCTATATTCATTAGAGGAAATGTATGGTAAATCAAAGATTCTGCTTGGTAAAGACGCGGTTGATTTTTCTCAGATGTATCATTTAAAACAACATCATATCGTATGCATCTATCAGTATTATCTTTATGAATAGTCTTGATGTAAAGACCTAAACCTACAATAGTTTGAACAACTGTATTATCAATATTATCAATATATGGCATATAGAATCAGATATATTTCTTAATAACATCTTTCATATCATTCTTATTGAGAAACTGGAATTTACCATTCTGCACCATACCTATTTCTATACCCCTCAATGTTAGTTTCTTTTCGCCAGCATGCAGTGCTTTCAAAGCAAGATCAACTGCACTTTCAGCATTCATAGCATCTTTATAACCATCAACAAGCACTTTCTTTGCGTCTTTTGCACCACGACCTACTGCATGTGCTTTCCATTCCCTCAATGCTCCAGATGGATCAGTCTCGAATAAATGAGGTTCTTCTCCTCCTGCTATCAGTAGAGTTACACCATATGGTCTTATTCCTCCCATTTGCGTAAATCGCTGCTTTCTATCGCATATATCCTTTACCAATGCATGTATCTCCATAGGCTCATTGTAAGTTATCCTGTTTACTTGGCACTTAATTCTTGCGTAGTCTATCAGTACACGAGAATCAGCTAGTATTCCAGCTGAAGCAGCACCTATGTGATCATCCAACTTCGATATCTTTTCAATACTTTCAGGCACAAGTAATTTTTGGACAGTGCGCGCCGCAGCAAGTATAACACCATTAGAAAATACAACACCTACGCTTGTTGTAGCCTTTTCAACTGCTTTGCGTGCATATTCAACCTGATACATTCTTCCTTCTGGAGAAAAAACAACAATAGCACGGTCATAACCCATTTGCTTCATAGGGGCCTGCATTTCTACCATAGCCTTTTATTGCGATAACAAGCTTTTATAGTTATCTTGGGTGATCCCTACCAGAAAGATTTTGTATATTTGGTGAAGCATAAATCACAATATTCCATATTGTGCTCTAGTGTACAATTTTTTTCATTTAGTTCAATCTGACAAGATTCGCATTTCATTATTTTCATCAGGCTCGCCATTTACTATTCCATTCTTTACACATGTTTATACGTTTTACAGAGCTGGGATGCGAATGGAAAAAGAATTCTATAATACGGTTAGGTTTATCATCATCCAAACCAAGGTCACAGAACCTTTTTTCACATGATATCTGTGCATCAGGCTTCCCTATTGTTTTCAGCGCAAACAAATCAGCTTGCATCTCACAGCGTCTTGAATATACGTTCATTATCGGCTCTACTAGAAAGTCCAATAAAGTATATGATAGCAAAACTATAGGCAATGCTGCGATACTACTTATATTATTTCCTGAAATCAGAACAATTTGATTGACAGCAAACAGTAATGGAACCATAATCACGGATTTCATCAAGATAGACTTCAATATATCTTTGTTTACATGATGTCCAATTTCATGACCAATAACAGTCTCAACTTCATCCTTTGTGAAATTACTTAGCAGAGTATCAAATATCACTATTTTTTTGGTATTTCCTAACCCAGCAATAAATGCATTTGCCTTGACACTACGCTTGCTTTCATCAGCAACCCATATTTTATCGATTTTCATACTTTCGCAAATCTTTCTGAGGTTTTCTGTGTACCTGCTCTTGTAAGGCTTCAGATTGTAGAATAATGGGATTATTACAAGTGGAAACACATAATCCATCATTAATTCGAAAATAAAGTATGCGCCAGCTGCAAAAACCCACCAATACGGCAGATATGCTAATGAGTATAGGCCTGTTACCATCATTAACAGGACAACAAAGCTTATCATAAAGTATTTGGAATAGTCTACGATCCAAGAAGCCTTATTCTGGGTAGAAAGCTTATGCTTATGTTCATATACGTAACCAATGTAAAATGACAGCGGAAGCTGCAATAAAAATATCATCGATGCTAAAAAGAAGACAGCTACTATGTAATTCTGGATATGGCTAAAAACACCTGATAAATGCAAAATGTAGAGAGATACTATTGGAACAACCAAATTATTGAGAATTCCTGCCAATAAGTGTACTTTTGAGTAAGTTTTTGCCAGTTTTCGCTTTTTGCTGTCGTATTCGTAGTATTTCTTTGACATGGCATCAGATTCACAGCAGGGTTCTTAAAGTTTTTTTGCTTTTATACTTATTTATGTCAACAACTGCTGTAGTACGGATTCTAAGAAAGGAAAGAGAGACCTATAGACTAAAAGATGAGCCCTTAGTTACAGAAATGTCAAAAATAACAGGAAATCCATTCAAAGTCCTTATTTCATGCATTTTGAGCCTTAGAACAAGAGATTCTGTCACAGCAGCAGCATCAGAAAGACTTTATCAGTTGGCAGACACACCTGAGGAAATGCTTAAGGTAAAGGGGAAGATTGCCAAAATTATCTACCCAGTAGGGTTTTACAAAACAAAAGCTAAGTATATTGAAGGGATATGCAAAGACCTAATTGAGAAGTACGATGGAAAGGTTCCCCAAACCATCGAAGAACTGCTCACTTTTAAGGGTGTTGGGCGTAAAACCGCAAATATAGTGATGGTATACGGCTTTAGCAAACCTGGAATACCTGTTGATATACACGTACATATTGTTGCAAATAGACTTGGATGGGTAACTGCGAAGACACCAGAACAGACCGAGGTAGAGCTTAGAAAGATGCTACCTAAAAGATATTGGTTAGATATCAACGATCTATTTGTATTGCATGGTCAGAATGTCTGCCTAACAAGAAAACCAA
>CAYMYT010000008.1:12554-16963 GCA_964394755.1 uncultured archaeon | reverse complement strand
TATCTTCCAACAAACCCACAACTTTAGTTGTGGGTATACAAGGAAGATCTGATATTTGCAAAAAGGTCTTAATGAAGACTGTGCTAAAGTCTTAATAATGATTTTTATTCAATTTTAAGACTTTAGTCTTATCTTTAATACATAAGCTGATGTGAAAAGTATAAAACTACTAACTAAGTTTTCTTTCAAAGCGAAGACAACTATATAGCTATATATACTGCCCCCCCCCCATAATAAGAGCATGAAAAAAAGCAGTAAAAGTAAAAAACCTGTAAAGAATCATTTTTTGGCAGTAGTTGGTATTATCTTTGTTGTTGCGATTGCTGCTTCACTTACAGTCGGTTCTATAACTGGAGAGCTTACAAAAATAGATTCTAGAAAAGATACAATATCTAGCAGTGGTTCACTTACTATTTCTACTAAGACAGGAGAGATCAGTATGGAAAAAGATGCACCTCCGACGAGAAGGGGACAACCAAAAGGAAAAGCGCTTACAACTAAGTTTATAATTAATGAAGATGGTAGTTTAAAAATAAGTCCTTTCGGTACTGGAGCCACTGGATTTAGTGGCGTTCACGTCAGCGGTGCTTTAGGATCTGGGAGTCTTGTAGGCCCTGATAAAGCTTATGCTTGCGTTAATGCTTTAGGAAATCTGTATAGAAGTTCAGACCCATGTATAGATGGTGGTACGACTAGTACAGGCGGCTCATCAAGTGGATCACCATTCACAACTGATGCTGCTGGAAATTTAATAATATCCTCTCAATCAGGAATTACTAAGGTTGCAGGTCATTTTCGTGCAGCAGACCTTGTTGGTTCTGGGAAAGAGAGTGATCCTACAGATGCTTTTGTTTGTACTGATGCTTTAGGACAAGTACACAGAAAATCGACTTGGTGTAGTGTATCTCAACCAGCATTAGAACTCAGACCAACTATCTCTAGGGGATCAGTTTTGCTAGAAGGTAGTGATGATGGAAACCTGAGAATTAATCCAAGCGGAGGTTCAACATACTTATTTTCCAAATTATTTTTAGATGGACCAGGAATTCATGATAGAGTTGAGTTTGTAGCAGATGCTTTTGGAAACTTGAATATAACTCCTGACTCTGGATTTACTAACATTAAAGGTGATTTAAGTGCTACAAGTCTTGTAGGCCCTGATAATGCTTATGCTTGTGTAGATTCAAATGGGAAATTATTCAGAAGTTTAAGTCCATGCAGATAGAATCCATATTTTCTGAAAGTGAAAATTTAGTTAGCTGATAAATATACAACATAAGCAGAAGGATTACTTGACTGAAATTATTTCTTTCCATCCGCGCATATTTTCTTAATACGATTTAGTGTATTTGTTGCCATTGCTTTTTGTACTGCTATTGAATATTTGGTAGATTTTGGATCTCCTTTTAGAATGTCAGAGGCATCTTTTAGCTTGTATGTCTTTACACCGTCTTCTGTAGGAGTTCTGAGAAATACGTGTTCATAAGTGCCATCATTTTTCTCATCTATACCTACTAGTCTTGGTTGGTTTTCCTGTATTTGATATGCTATATCCACTCTTCCACCATCTTTTACCTCAAGTACGTAACTATCACCCGGAATAAAAGCATTTTTACCTTCACAAAACTTGGTCTTCGGCATTTGATTATAAACAAATAATCCTATTGCAAGCAAGCCCGTTCCAATCATCAAATATCTTTTTCTCATATTATCTTACCAACTACTAGACTTTAAATACTGTAATTTAGTACTATAGAGTGATGTTAACACGGAAACAAGAAAAATATATAGAAAAGAATTGGAAAGAGCTTAATGATGATTATATTGCAAAAGAACTTGGTATATCAACTAGATCTGCAAGAAATTATAGAATACGGAATAAATATCTAAGTGAAGAAGAAGCGGAAGAATATCGGAAATCAAGGAGACGTTTCATTATTGGTGGTGTCGCAATTCTGGCTACTATTGGAGTGCTATGGTCATATGATAATTTCTTCGCTGAGAAGGAGCTGACTTTTGAAAATGCGCGAAAATATGAAAGGGTTAGACAGCCATTTCTTAATTCTATACTGAAGGATCCAGAAACAAAAAAAGAACTGTATTTGGAGTATGTTGATGCTATTATATACGATCCTATGTTTTCAAAGTTGCGTACATATTATCTAGAAAATATTGAGAAATATCCCGAGCATCATAGAAATATGCTGCGTAGTTTAGACGAAAAAATTAAGCAATTAGAAGAAGTAAGTCCATTTTTTGAACAAGAATCTAAGTATAATACTATATATACTCCTGCAATTACAAGACCAATAAGTCTTGATACTGGTACTAACTCGATAGTTTACGTGAGTCGTGCGGTTTTTGATGATGTGTTTTTTGAAACAGAGGAGGATGTAAAACTTGTTGCATCGCATGAAGGAATGCACGCAAATTTGTTTAAAAAAGGTTCTAATTTTGAATTGCCAGCTGGAGTAGATCCTGGTTTAATAAAAATATCTGAAAAAGTTAAGGAGGATATTAATGAAATGTTGTGTTTAGAAGGCCAATTGTTAGCAGTAAATAAGGGGAATATAGATCCCAGTCCAAGAGTATTGAATGCGGCATACCTATGGTTTGATGATTTGTATGGATCGTTGGAGAAAGCTGCTGCAGGCAATACCGGGGATTCTTATTTTGCAAAGGACATTCTCAAAAAGCTAAGGATAAAGAAAAGGTCCTAAGATTTACGTGTTTCATCATGAAGACAGATTTTAATTATCTGGAACACGTCCAAAACTACTGACTGTTAGCTCTATGATTTTAAAAATTAGGTATTCAAACCCACCTCAACCTATTTATACTTCAGAGTTAACAATAGACAATAAAGATTTACAGAATTATAAAAGTTGTGAAAGAATATTATGTTATATCCACAAGAGGTTGAAGTTTGGTATATATTGCCGGCAATACGCAATGAATTATGTAGAGAATTGCTTAAGTTGGGGGCTACACAGAAGCAGATTGCAATAAAGATGAAGATAAGTGAATCAGCTGTTTCTCAGTATTTGAAGGCAAAAAGGGCTGCTAAAGTAAAGTTTAGTGGTGCGTTTTTGAAGGAGCTTGTGGAGATGAGCAAGCGGCTAAAGGATGATCAAATCGACAGTTTTACAGCTGTTCAGACTTTGTGCAAATGGATACGCACAAGCGGAGAACTATGCGCAATTCATAGAAGTGTTGATAGTGTGGATGCTGCATGTGAGAAAGAACATGCTAATTTGTGCAGGTAATATAATATGCTTGAAATAAGAAATCTTCATGTGTCTGTTGAAGGAAAAGAAATATTGAGAGGTGTTAATCTGATTATAAGAAAGGGAGAGGTACATGCTTTGATGGGTCCTAATGGCTCTGGGAAAAGTACGCTTTCTATGACTATAATGGGCCATCCAAAATACAAGATTGAAAGTGGAGATATACTGTTTGAAGGAAAAAGTATTCTTAACATGAAGACAGATGAAAGAGCCCGACTTGGGATATTTCTGGGATTTCAATATCCAAGTGAGGTGCCTGGTGTCAATTTAGAAAATTTCCTGCGAACAGCTGTGAATAATAATGGCAACGGTAATAAGATTTCGCCACTTGAATTTAGGAGAATGCTCAGGGATAAAATGGAAATGCTTAAGATGGATAGTTCATTTGCATCAAGGTATCTAAATGAAGGTTTTTCTGGTGGTGAGAAAAAACGATCAGAGATATTGCAGATGGCCATGCTTCAATCGAGGATAGCTGTTTTGGATGAGACTGATTCTGGTTTGGACATAGATTCTTTGCAGATTGTTGCAGACGGTATAAATGATATCATGAACGAAGATTTGGGCATACTACTGATAACACATTATCAACGTATATTGGATCACATAAAGCCTGATTATGTGCATATCATGCTTGAGGGAAAGATTGCAAAGTCTGGTGGCCATGAACTGGCGCAAGAATTGGAGTCGAGCGGATATACTGGAATTGAGACAACAGAGGCAAAAGAATAACATGGAGACGAAAACAAGCTTTTTAGATATTAATCAGGGGTATGGAGAGAAATATGGTTTTTCTGTTGAGGCCAAAGCAGCGTATCAAACAAAAAAAGGTTTGTCCAGGGATGCTGTAAAAGAGATATCGAGGATAAAGGGAGAACCTGCATGGATGAGAAAGTTTAGACTGCGTGCACTCGATATTTTCTTGAGCAAGCCTATGCCAAAATGGGGCGGCGACCTTAGCAACATAAATTTTGATGACATTATCTATTACATTAATCCTCTTGAAAAAAAAGCTAATAGTTGGGAAGATTTACCTGATGGTATAAAAAATACATTTGAGCGATTAGGCATTCCAGAAGCAGAGCGCAAGTTTTTAGGTGGTGTTGGAGCCCAATTTGAAAG
>CAYMYT010000008.1:0-12454 GCA_964394755.1 uncultured archaeon | reverse complement strand
GCTCATGTACGGTATACTACGCTGCAGAATTGGTCAAACAATGTTTATAATTTAGTTACTAAAAGGGCTTTTGCACATAAGAACGCATTTGTGGAATGGCTTGATGCTAATCTAGGATCAAGACTTACTATGAAGTTTCCTAGCGTATATCTAATAGACCAGGGTGCGAGAGCTGATATCATGTCAATAGCTTTTGCTGGAAAAGGGCAGCATCAGGATACAGGAGCTAAAGCAGTGCATATGGCCCCTAATACAAGCTCAAGCATTATAGCGAAGTCGATAAGCAAAGGCGGTGGTAAAACTACATATAGAGGATTGTTAAAGGTTGCTAAAGGTGCGCATAATGTAAAGTCACATGTTAGATGCGATGCTATTATTATGGATGAGAAATCAATATCGGATACAATACCATATATGGAAATAGAAGAAAAGAATGTTTCAGTTGGGCATGAGGCTACTGTTGGAAAAATAAACGATGAGCAACTTTTTTACATGATGACACGCGGGATTAAAGAAAGCGATGCAATGACTATGATTGCACGCGGATTCTTTGAGTGTTTTACTAAGCAGTTGCCTTTAGAATACGCAGTTGAGTTCAATAGACTGATAGAACTGGAAATGGAAGGAGCTATCGGATAATTCCATGCTAACATTCTTTGGTAAAAGTAAAGTAATATGAAAATAAATAATAATATAGAACCTGAATGGCTGTACAAAAATAGAAAGGAAGCTGCGCAAGTATTTTCTGAACTGAAGATGCCTCTTGAACGCACCGAAGAATGGCGTTATACAAATGTGGAGAAGTTGGATATATCATGGAATCAAGATTCTTTACCCACCGAAGATGCAATAAAGTTCAAGGTCGATGGCCAAGCTATTTGCATGAGCATGGCTGATGCACTACAGAGTTCAAATGCAGACATAGCAAAAAATCTAGAAAATTATTATAGTAGTGATACGAATGATAAAATTAGTGCGCTGCAGGCTTCCAAGTGGAATGATGGTATTTTTATCAGTGTTCCCTCTAATAGCAGCGCAAAAATTGAAGTTAATATTCAACCTTCCATTTCTCATTCAATCATAATATTAGAAAAAAAGGCAAAACTTGATTGCCTTGAAAAACTAGATGGTACTGGTTTCAATTGCAGCAGGCTGCAGATCTTTTTGAAAGATGGTGCTCAAATGAATTATTACGGACTGCAAAATGCAGAAGGCCATGATTTTTCAACAAAGGTTGCCCATTTGAGCAGGGATGCAAAGCTCAATTGGTTTTTTGGAAATTTTTCTAATAGCCTGATTTCAAGAACAAGTATGGTAACACATTTTGATGGAGAAGGCAGTGAAAGCGAAAATACCTCAATATTTTTTGGCGATGGAAAACAGCATATAGACATAAATGTAAATGCTATACATAGTGCACCCAATACAAAAGGGAATATCATTGCAAAAGGTGTCCTTAATGGCGGTGCTACTTCCGTTTATAGGGGCCTAATAAAAATAGAGAAGAACGGACAAAAAACTTCGTCTTATATGGCTGATCACAGGCTTATGCTTAGTGAAAGTGCATTGTCGAATTCTATACCTAGTTTGCAGATAGATGCAAATGATGTTGCTTGTAAGCATGCTGCCTCAATGGGTCAAATAGATCAAGAGAAACTATTTTATCTGATATCTAGAGGTCTTGATAAAGATAAAGCAGAAAATTTGATTGTACGAGGATTTTTTGATCCGTTGGTTAGTAAATTGCCTGAATGGTTGAAAGGAACATTTCAGAATGCACTGGAAAACAAGTGGCAGGTGGTATAATGAATAGCAGTAATATCAGAAAAGATTTTCCAATACTCAATAGAAAAATAAATGGCTATCCACTTGCTTATTTGGATAATGCTGCAACTACACAGAAGCCGGTGCAGGTTATCAATGCAATAAAAGATTATTATGAAAATAGCAATGCTAATATACATCGGTCTGTTCATAAATTAAGTGAGGAAGCAACAGAGTTGTATGAAAGTAGTAGAGATGTAACAGCTAAATTCATAGGAGCTAATCAAGAGGAAATAATATTTACTAGGAATGCCACAGATGTGATAAACCTTGTGATGTATTCATATGGTGATCAACTCAAGGCAGGGGATGAAATACTTCTCACAATAATGGAGCACCACAGTAATATCGTGCCATGGCAGCAGCTTCAGAGTAAAGGGATCAAGCTGCGTTATGTTGACATAAATGATGATGGAACTCTTAACATGGACCAACTCAGAGATAATGCCACAAAGAATACAAAACTTATAGCTGTAACCCACTGCTCAAATATACTGGGTACAATAAACCCAATCAAGGAAATTTCTAATATTGCTCATGATGCTGGAGCCCTTTGTTTAGTAGATGGAGCACAGAGCGTACCTCACATGACTGTCAACATAAAAGAACTAGGATGTGATTTTCTTGCTTTTTCAGGACATAAGATGTTAGGGCCTATGGGTATTGGTGCGCTATGGGGTAGAAAGGAAATTCTCGATAATATGAAACCATTCATATACGGCGGTGATATGATAAAAGAGGTTGATACCCACAATACTACTTTTAATGATGTACCATGGAAATTTGAAGCAGGTACCCCAAACGTTAGCGGTGCAGTAGGTCTAGCAGCTGCAATAAAATATTTAGATAAAATAGGAATGCATAATATAAGAGAACATTCAAAAATGCTTGCTGACTATGCACTTGAAAATATGCCAGCAGAAGCACTAATATATGGATCTGGATCAAGATCCAAGAATAATAGCGGAATAATATCCTTTAATCTTGGTGATATGCATTCTCATGATGTGGCAAGCGTGCTCAATGATTATGGTATTGCTATCCGTTCAGGCCATGGATGCGCTATGCCCCTTATGAAAAGGTTGAGTGTTGATTCTGTTTGTAGAGCGAGCTTCTATTTGTATAATACCAGAGAAGAAGTGGATAGATTTATACAAGCGCTCAACGAGGCAAAGAGGATATTTAGGATAGATGAATGAATCATGTTTTCCCTAGATATCTGGCATTACCACTAGTCTGTGCAGAAAGCGAAGCTTTCTGACATCTCGAATACATACTAAGTATCAGATCTTCCTAATATTTTACAGGAAGATGTCTCAGATTCATCCTGATGAATCTAATATATCCATGGATGTATTCAAGATAACCAATGGTTCTTCACATAAGGAAGATCATAATTAAAGCTGATAATCCATGATATTTTATGAAGAAAGTGAAAATAATTGGAATACATGAACATGAAGAACAGACAGAATTCATTGTTGACAAATCTTCAGAATTTATACCATTTGTAAGAAAATTGGTCAAAGATATCACTGGCGAAAAATATTTTGAACTATTTCCTGGAGAATGCGGAGCAGAATGTCATAGTAGTAATGAAATCGAGGATTGGACAGATCGCTATCATTTTGTAAAGCGTGAAAACTTTGAACTAGGAATTTTTGTTGGAAAAAATAAAATAATTCTTATTTTAAGATCACCTAGTAAAATCCGAAAGAAATTTGTCCAAATGTTTTCTGAACTGTGTAAGTGGAAGAAATAACACTAATAAATTAATTAACTATCTCTTACCCAGAAGCATCTCTACTTTATGCACAAATTCCTCAGACCATTTTATTGACTGTTCTGCTTCGTCCTGGGTCACTATGCCTGCTTCTTCATAAACAATCCTGTGCCGCTTCTTGCGCATCCTGTCGAATATGTTTATCATCTTCTCCGAGATTTCTTTACCAAAAAGCTCGTGCACAAATTCTACGACTGCTACATGCTTATGCTCGCTGTAAGACCTGTAGCCTTTCAAATGCATTAAGGCTCTGCCAGATTGCAGCATGGCATTATAGGCAATTACAATAGCCCAGTCGTAGTTTTTCGCATCTAGCATAGACTTTGCAGTTTTGATGTCGCGCTCTGACAGCTTAAACGATTTCTCAGCAGCTTTTCTGTCAGGTACGACCTTTTCCACAATTCTATCTTTTAGCAATCTGTCTAAACCCATCTTCATCACCTATAATCATGATCACAGGGCCTTTAACAATATCTGCAATGAGATAATGCTTTTCCTTTACTTTCTTTACTAGTTCCTTTTTTGACCAAATTATATAATTTACATCCCTGCATATTTTCTTTTCTGCGTGCTTGACAGCTTCAATAATTTTCTCTTCGTCAGGATTACCAATAATAAGAAGATCAACATCGCTTGTTTCTATTTCTACTCCTTTAGCAACAGAACCAAAAATCATCGCATACTCTATGAAATTGATTTTTCTAATAAGTTTTCCGATTACATTTCCAAGGCCCTCTGTTTTTAGAATAAGACCTCTTAGCTCTGGGTAAATGGGAGAGAATTTGCTTATCTTGAAGTGACGAAGCTTACCCTTATGGCGTTCTGTAATAATACTTCCTTTTTTTAGGTTCTCGATTTCTCTATGCACAAGACCGTAACTCAACCCCAGTGAATCAGAGATTTCTTTGATATAAAATTCTTTCTCAGAATTAAGAATTAACAGTGATAGAATTTTAACCCGTGTAGTAGAGCCGAATAAAGTATCCAATTTTGAGATCATATTATCTCATATTAGGATATAATCTATTTATAGTCGTCAAAGCGCAGAACTACTAGCTAACCGCCATGTATGTTTTCTTGGTTGGCTATAATTTAATACTGACCAGACATGAACTAGATGCGACATGTATTTGTTCATTTAAATTAGTCTAATCTTTTCAACTCCATATTCTTCAAATTCCTTTTCAATAGCTGCTGCAATTTTTTCTCCAGGATTCAATCTTTTGTATGCTTCAGGCAGCAATTCAAAAGCATTACTCAGTGCATGATATGAAACATTCCTTGATTGAACTGCTTGCTGAACACTTTTTCCGTCGTTCCTTAACTGCATCCTGTTTGTGAGGCTGAAAGCAGCAATTATCGGAACTTCTAGCTCTTGCAACTGGTCAATACTTTTTAATAAAGAATCACCAGTTGTCGTAACATCTTCAATAATTATGGTTTTTCCTTTTGGCTTACCCACAAAGTATTTATCTGACGGTGCACCGTGATCCTTCACTTTTCCTCTTCCCATTGGCAGAACATGACTGTGGGGAGCATAATTTTTTGATTCTTTAGCCCATTTATACTGAGTAAGCACTCCTAACTTTGTTGCTCCTTCTGGAACACCATAAAAACAATCTGGGTTTAGTTTTAGATTTCTTGTGAATGAAGTTACATAATGAGTCAATCTGTCAAGCAAAAAAACATCTTCTGCAACATTTCTCCAATTTAGATACCAATTCGATAATCTTCCAGAACTAAGTTGAAAAGGTTTTTCGGAAAAACCAATTACATCATAGTATAAAGCAAATTCGTTAAATTTATTTTGATTAAAACTTATCATAAATATAAAATGTTGCTAAAGTTTATAGTCATCCAAGAAAAGATTCACGATATGATTTTCTTGGACTCCTACTAGCTAACCAAGCAGCATGTCCGTATTATTTACTTGGTTAGATATAATCCTTATATTTCTATATTTTTAGCGAAATATAAAGATATGGTTCAACACAATTTAAATATTTCTATGATAAGTGATCATGCAAGTTTCTAACTCATACGAAATACCTGTTGAATGTCTAGATTTTCCAGAAATAGAAAATTGTAATCGTTTTATCGCTGTGAAATTTTCGGAAAATCATTTTAAGAGACAGGGGTTAAACGTTTTGCCGGCAAATGATTTTGAAGAGGATGTGCTGCGCGCACTCTATCATGGTAGTTTTGACAATTATATAAGGGTCAAGATTGGAAAATCAGGATTAAAATCCAGAAAATACAGTGAATGGATTGACAAGATAAAATCAATGCCTGAGATGAGAAAGCTTCTTTATCTATGTCGTTTTTGCAGTTATGCATCAGGACCTGGTTTTCCTGATATAGTTTTACTGGATTCATCCTCTCAAATAAAATTCAGATATGTTATGTTTGATGGACTGGATATTAGCCAACAGCTTTTCTTGATGCTTGGAATTGTTATGGGTATGGATTTTGGTGTTATTGGTTTAGCCTGTCTGAAGCCCAAATGTTTTGAGGTATTTCCAAAGGATATTATTAATGCAGTTTTCAATGATAGTCGCACAAAAAGAATAATGAATGGCATACAAGAAAATATATCGTGCAGTGAAGGGGATGAGCTAGACTATTTTTTGAAGGAACAAGAAAGACTTCCATTTAAAATGATGCAGAAGTGGCTTGCTGAAGATGTAATAAGAAATGAGGATCTTGAAGTTCATATGTCTTTCATAGAGCAACAAATTGAATTGGAACAAAAAAAGTTTACTGCATTCATCGCAGAAATTTCTTCTGATACTGCTTTTAATCAGATAACAGGAAAGGATGAAAAATCGATGAAAATGCGGTTTGATTACATTAAAAATAAGTTTGGATTGGGCGATTCACGAGCGAAGATACTACTTAGTTTGATAGTATGACTAAAGTCTGTCTAAGTAAAAGGAACGTTTTACTTCCCTGTTTATACCGTATTCTTTTACTGCATCTTCATATTCTTCTAGTGTAATTACTTTATCTGCAAGTCCAATTAACATGCACTGCATGTCTAGTACGCCAGGACTTCCACCACCTCTCATATACTCTAATGCATTTCTTGCATTTATAGCATCAAATTTTTTTATTGCATGTTGATATTTCTCATTGGTAATCGGTGTATTTTCTTTTAGTGCAAGTCCATATTTCTCGCTGATGTCTGATAGTTTAAGAGTTGGTTTTTCATAAGCAGTCACTGCATGGCCATTATATAATGAATCATTTTGTTTATCTGGTTTATATTTTTCCCTTTTTAGTATGTCTGTAGATCTAAATATGTATCTAAGGTTTGCTAATGATAGCGCATTCATACTTATTTTTAATACAATAAACTAATAAAATCATGCTATTTATTTTCACAAACGTCAATCATAGAGTAAACTTTACCTTTATTACCTTCGTTTATTTTTCTATTCAGGTATTTTATTGCATCAATTGTTCCAGCAGCATAGATATCTCTACCATTCACATTATGCGTAAATTCAAAGAATACAGTTCCATCAACTGATGTCAAACTATATTTATGCCAACCATGTCCGCTCAAATACTCTTCAGGGATTCCCATCTCTTTTTGTTTTAGAGGATCCCTTTCCATTTTAATCTGCTCTGGTGTGAACGGTATACCCAATTTATTAAAATAAGTGACCATAGCTTTTGCGGTGCCACTTGTATCTGCTTTTCCTTTTTGATGGCTTTCTATTATACTAAGTTCATATCCCTTAAAAATGTCAGGGAAGTTTTGTGCTGCATAATTCATCATTGCTTGGAAAGCGACTATTTGTTTTGCCATATTAGGTGCAATAACAGCACAAACTTGCGAATTTGAAACAACTTCTTCAAGATCTTTTCTATTTCCACCAGTTGTACCCATTACAAAATTTATAGTCGTCCAACACAAGAATGATTTTTCTCAAAAATCATTCAGTGCAGAATGACTCAAAGAGTCATTCTTGCAAAAGAATCAAAGTATGATTTTGTTGGACTCCTACTAGCAAACCAAGTAACATGTCTTGAATTTTTACTTGGTTTGCTATAATCCATTTTTACAATAGAATTCTGCATTTGTATTTACAGCAGATGGATGAGTATAGTCTACAGATATGAATGTTGGTAGACTTAACAACTGGGGTACTACTTCAATTTTGTGTTCTGGTTTTATTAATTCAAATTTATAACCACATTTATCAAAAGTTGATTGTTCTATTTCTGGACCAGTAAAAGAATACGATAAAAGTTCTAAATCATCATGCCTAGTAATGTGTTCAACAACCTTTGAAGCCATCTTTCCTGGCAGACCATTAACCATTACTTTTATCTTAGTCATCTTTCTCACTAGTGTTATTAAAATTCTTATAGTCATCCAACAAAAGAATCCGGTATAGTTTTTGTTGGACTCCTACTAGCAAACCAAGTAACATATCCCAAATCTTTACTTGGTTTGCTATAAGCCTAATTTTTTGTACATTAGTATTTAGTCATCTGTCTTTGATATTTCTCAACAGTTTTCGCCTTGTAATTTTTAAGAAGCTATGCATCTATTACTGAGTAGAAAGCAGATATATCCGTTAAATATTCTTTCTGAAATTGTTCGTATAACATTATTCCTCTATGTTCCGTTCTAATTTCACCGATAGGATTAATACTAAATAAAGTTTTCAATGCTTCTAAATTTTTTGCTATAAAAACGAATTTGTTAGTTTGATTATCATTTAACTTTATTTGGCCTAAAGTTTTTCCTTGATACGTTACCAAATCTGTCATAATTTGCTTATAGAACGTAACTATATAAAACTGTTCAAGATGATGCTAAAGATAATTTTCTGGTTTTTATAAGTTAAATTTTATTTAACTTATATTTAATTATATTATATATATAGTATAACTTTAAATACTTGCATGTTAAACTATGCTATATGAAAGTAGTTGCTAGGGCAAGAGCATTGGGCGGTTCTATTATTGTGACGGTTCCAAAAGAGGTTGTCCAGGAAGAAGGACTAAAAGCAGGGGAATTAGTCCAGATAGAAGTTCAGAAAATTAAGCGATCTTTTTTTGGTGCTGCAAAAGGTGTTGGTCCATTTACGAAAGAAGATGAGTTGACAGCACATGAGTAAATTTGTTGTTGATGCTTGGGCCTGGATAGAATACTTTGATGGGAGCAAAGCAGGCGAGAAGTTTAAAAATTATATAGAAGATGAAAAAAATGAGATATTGACATGTTCGGTAACGCTAGCAGAAGTAATTAGCAAGTTTCTAAGATTGTATAGAGATGCCCATATAGCACTTAAAGGCATTACCACGCTATCAAAGATTGTCATTGTGGACGAGACTTTGGCGAGTTTTGCTGGCGAACTTCATGCTGAAAGCAGAGCTCATATCAAAGATTTTGGACTTGCCGATGCATTTGTTCTTGCAACAGCTAAACAGACAGGAGCAAGAATATTGACAGGAGACAAGCATTTCAAATCTTTCAGAGAAGCGATTGTTGTTGCACATGGTTAGTGGGTATTGCAGCAATAATTAGATTTCCTGACTTTATCATAAAATAATAGTATCATCGATTTCAGGTCCTGTGGAAAGTATTGTAACAGCAGCACCAGATGTATCATGTATAAATTTAAGGTATTTTTTCAGATTTGTAGGAATTTTCTTGTTAATAGGACCCCATGACTCTTGCTCGTAATTCAAAATGCCTTTGTAATTGGATGAATTGATTTGATCACCCTCTAACATGTCAGGAGGAAATATCTCTGTTGTTTCTCCTGAGCTTTTCTGATATGCAGTAGATGCAAATATTTTATCAACACACGAAAGAACATCAGCTTTAGTGAGTATTAACTCGTCTATGCCGTTAACTTCTACTGCTTTTCTTGCAAGGACGCTATCATACCAACCGCATCTACGCGGCCTGTTTGTGGTTGCACCGTACTCACCGCCTTTAGTTCTTATCATTTCTTCAGTATTTTCATCCATCAGTGTAGGAAAAGGTCCTGTACCAACTCTAGTGACATAAGCTTTTGCAACACCATACACCTTTCTTATTTTTGTAGGACCAACTCCGAGACCGGTGCATACTCCACCTGCTTCAGTGCTAGAGGATGTGACATGAGGATATGTTCCATGGTCAATGCTTAAGCCAGTACCCTGGGCACCTTCTGCCAGGCCATTTTCTCTAGAAGCGAGCCATGTGTTGATAAGATGAGAGGTATCGGTAACATCTGCATGTATAAGTATATAGTCAAATAAACGCATTTGCTCTTCAGCAGTCTCTGAAATATAACCGTTGTTAAATTCTTTGTTAGCGCCGTATGCATCCACTGCTTCTTTTATCACGGATTTTACTCTATTAAGGCTCTGGAAGTCGCATACACGCAACCCTTTTCTGGCTGCTTTCATAGTGTATGTTGGGCCTATTGCATGACCGGTTGTTCCAAACTTGCTTTTATCTCCGCTTGAAGTCTCAAGTTCTTGTAGATAAGGGTGTGTTACATGCGCTCTGTCAGAAATGTATAGTAAACCGCGGAACTTTTCATTAGTTTTAAGCTCACTAATTTCTTTGAGCAAGTCCTTGAAATCAACAAGCTCTCCATTACCAATTACACATTTCATTCCTGAATAGACTATTCCAGTAGGTATACTATGAAGAACTATTTTTGAATCATCTTCCTTATCATATATTGTGTGCCCTGCATTACCTCCGCCTTGATAACGTGCACACCAACTATAGTTATTTTTATCTAATAAGTGTTGTACAACCTTCCCTTTTCCTTCATCTCCCCACTGCACACCAACAACTACATCTACTTTTCCTATATTTGAAGTATTATTTTTCATATCAGCTCTGTTTCATATATATATCATGTGGCCTGCCTTCACGAATAGAACCTTCTGACTGTAATATAAACTTAGCCCTCCTGTGTAAGTCATGTATACTTTGATAGCCTACTTTTTGTATGCCTTCCTTAAGCTCGAAAAGTTCGCGAGAAAATGTATCATTTAATCTTCCTTTATATGGCACCCATCCCTCGATACCTTCAAGTGTCTCATAGCCACGATTTGCGCGCCATTCTTTTGCGCGCAAAGAACCTTCCCCCCAATATGGTTTAGCAGGTGACGTGAACTTTGTCCCATCTTTTGATTCAAACTCTCTATTCTCTACTTCTGATGGACTTTCATAATACCCTGCAAAGAATCGGCCCATCATCAACATGTCAGCGCCCATACCAAATCCTTTCATCATATCGCTAGTTGTTACAACTCCTCCATCAGCAATCAAAGGTATGTATATGCCTGTCTCTTTGAGATATTCGTATCTTCTCTTTGCGATGTTCATTAGTGCAGTTGCTTGTCCACATCCTATTCCAAACTTTGTTCGTGTGGTGCATATTGAACCTGGTCCGATACCTATCTTCACAGCGTCTGCACCATTGTTTATAGCAAAGTCAAAACCTTCTTCTGTCACATAATTACCAGATATTATTACAACATCTTCCCCATATTTTTCTCGTATCCACTTTATAGTTTCTGCTTGATATTCTGAAAGCCCTTGTGAAGAATCTATTACTAAATAGGTTGCACCAGCATCTACAACAGCTGGAACTCTTTCCCTGTAATCTTTAGTGTTCACAGCAGCTGCAACCATGTACCTGTGCTGCTCATCCACAAGCTCAGTTTCTTTGTGTTTCATATGCTCCTCTATATCTTTTCGGTATACAGCAGAATCTAGATTACGGTTCTCATCTACAATTAAAAGTATTCGACTACGCGCTTTATCCCTCATGATTTTGTTTGCTTCTATAAGGTCTCCATTAATTTCATTCTTGGAAGCCAGATAACGCTGTAGAGTGTCATATTTCCAGTCACCATTATCTGTTATCATGCGGTCCTTGACTTGTAGATTTGCATGTCTTTCATCATAAAGATCTTCCATCAAGAGCCCTAAAACCTTTCCATGCATTTCACCTTTCTCTGTTACAGGGTATTTTCCATAACCCAGTTTCTTGCTGATTTTAATTATCTCAATTATTTGCATGTCTGGAGAAATGACATATGGCGTAATAAATCCACCTCTAACTCGCTTTGTCTTTTGTATTTCTTCAACCTCGCGTTCAATAGGCTGGCTGCAGTTTATGGTGGTAAGAAAGCCTTGTTTTGCTGTTTCTATAGCAAGTTTGTGTGATGAAACAGCTTGCATTGGAGCTGTCATGAATCCAATTTTAAGTCTATGAGGGGTCTGCTCGTTCCAATCCTTACTATGGTCATATTTGAATTTTGCAAGCGGTGCAGAAAGATCAACTTTATCGGATGTAAAACCTGCTTTTAATATAGTAGGTTGGAGAAGAAATTCGCTGTATACACGCGATATTTCAGGTAGTATTTTTTCTGAGGGATCTATTATTGGGACTTTATAAAGGTTGTACATGTGGTTCATATAATGTAAAACTATTAAATGTAGTTGTGTGATGAGGTGTCACGTCCAATTGCTTTTCGTAACTTAGGATTTGGGTTGTAGATCCATGTTATTCCTTTGACTGTTACCAGAATTTTGTTGCTAGCTTCCAGATATTCTAGAATAACTTTTAGTGTATTGTGATTTACTTGTTTAGGTAGTCTTCTTTTTAGTTCAGCAATTGTTATCACACTTTCGTCCATACTTCTAAGAACATTCTCCACCATAAGTACGGTATTAAGCGTTGGTGCGTGCTCCATATGTCGGTGTTTTAGTAACATATTCATCACTTTTAGTTATTAGTTAATAATTATTTGGTATAAGTATATATCTGGCATTACCACTAGTCTGTGCAGAAAGCGAAGCTTTCTGACATC
>CAYMYT010000007.1:14052-17923 GCA_964394755.1 uncultured archaeon | reverse complement strand
AGTTATTAATAACCAAAAGGTTTTATACCTATTTAGCAGATATCGGAAGCTTAAAAACACTAATAGCGTTTTCTGTTGTTTGCTTGAGTATTTCCTGTTCTTCTACGTTCTTAATAGAAGAAATTAATTTACTGCTTTCAAATATTTTCCACGGTCTATTATTAAGTTCTCTGCTGTATGGGTCAAGCCATGGTGCATCAGTCTCAAGAAGCATATTCTCTAATGGTAGTTTTGCAGCAAGCCTCTGATGTTTCTTGCTTTTGCATATTACAGTTGCCACCGATATGAAATAGCCTTGTTCGACAGCGAATAGCATATCAGATTCGCTTCCTGAAAAGCAGTGCATGACAACATTCTTTATGTTCATATTTGCAAGTATCTTTAGTGCGGTTGTTATTGCCTCTGCATCTTGATGCTCAACAGAATTTCTTGAGTGAATGATTACAGGCAATCTTAATTCTTTTGCGAGCTCTAAAAACTGCTCGAAGATATTAATACTTTTTTCGCGGTCATCTTTTTTCTTAAGCCAATGGTAGTCAAGACCAATTTCACCAAGAGCAACAATATTTTTTCTATTGGCTTTTATCAGTTCTATATAACCATCAATTTCTTTTTGGCTATATTCAACAGAATGCGTTGGATGCAGTCCCAATGCAGCATAAACAAATGTTGGATGTTTTTTATGCAGGTCAATAGGATATTGTGCATGCTTGATTTCAGCTGTATTTGAAATAACAGCAAGCATCTTCTTTTTTGCTTCTTCTAGGATATTTTCTGAATCTGAAGAAGGCATATGTTCAAGATGACAATGCACATCAATGCCTATATTCATTATCTTGAATGCGTTTAAAAATATATTAAGATATTCAGTATGTGCCTTTCATGGCTATTGGTATTCAGCACATTCTTGTTCGATCATTGTAAATCCTTTGGAAAGAAATATATTTTTAAATTCTTCGAATTCTTTCGGATCTACAAACTCTAAAAGAACTAGCCCTTCCTCGTATTCAACAGTCTTTCTTAATTCTGTTGTTTGATTAATGGGTAAAAGAATATTCTCAGGTATTTTAGCAATTTTTGTACCTTCCCTCTCAATCTTAGATTTTAAGATTAACATGTAATCATCACTTTTTATTAATCCACCTTTGCATGGTAATTGCTTAATTACAGAATCTATATTTACGAAAGGAACATAAACTATGTAGCCATCACTAATAATCGCATGCCTATTGCTAATAATTCCATCATTCAATAAAATAAGATATTCATCATTAGGAGATTTGTAAACTGTTTTGAAATCATCAGCTCCAAAACCAAATGGCTCTATGTATGTTTTAAACTCATTGTAATTTTCTGATTCTTGAATATCTCCAGATGGAATAATGTGCGGAGAGATATAAGAAAATATCAGAGCAGATATCAAAGCAAGAAGAAGTAATACTGCAAAAAAGACTATCAAAACTATCTTTACCGGTTCGCTAAGTCCAGCTTTAGATTTATTAGAATTCAGTACTTTTACAGATTTTCTCATACACATCAATCCTTTATTAGGATAGACTATGGTCCTGGCTCACTGAGTAGCTTGTCTAGATCTGAAAGTGCTGAACTCACATCTTCGACTGCTGATCCTGCTTCAACTGTTTTTTGTGCTGCTTGTGCTTGGCTTGTTACTTTTTCTGGTTTTGCTCCTGTAGAAAGAAGAAGCATAGCAGCTATCGCCAGTACAACTAGTACTATGACTAGTATAGCGATTGTTTTTTTGTTTTGCATAGTATAATTCTCCTATTTTAATTTAGTTAATACGATCTACCAGGTATAGCAGGTGCAACAGGTGGTCTTCCTCCTTCATATCCTTCAAAGTCAGGTCTTCCCTCGTAATCATATGGTCTTCTACCTTCGTATGGTCCTCTACCTTCGTATGGTCCTCTACCTTCGTATCCTTCAAAGTCAGGTCTTCCCTCGTAATCATATGGTCTTCTACCTTCGTATGGTCCTCTTCCCTCATATGGTCCTCTTCCCTCATATGGTCCTCTTCCCTCGTAATCATATGGTCCTCTACCTTCATATCCTTCAAAGTCAGGTCTTCCTCTCCTAATATCAAACTTATCTAACCATTTTACACATTCTGCAAAATTATCCCTGTTCTGACAATATTCTGCGCACTCTTCAGCACCTTTACAGCCACCAGGACCACCTTCAGAACGTAGTTTAGTGTAAGCCTCATCTAGATTCTCATCTGAAGATCCACCTGCACCAAAGCGTTTAGCTATCTCAACCATACTACCTTCACAGTACGGGAATATGTCTTTCTGTGGATCATCTACACCCAAACCATACTTTTCTATTTTACATGTCATCTCGTATGGTGGCTCAACTCCAGGTATTAGTCCTGGTGGAGGACCCAAACCTTCTGGTATACTTGCCTTAATTACACACTTATTATCGTCAAGTCCAACAATCTCTGCATTTACATCAGATTCAGGCTTGAATGTAACAGGCTTGCAAAATCTGAAAGCCTTCTCAAAGCATTGCATGTTTTCACCGCAATCTTCTGTCTCATTGGCTTCTATCGATTCAATATCCTTTGAAGTACTAAGCATTACATAAACCACGTCTTTCAGCATCACATCCTTTATGTATTTTATATCATGTCTTATTTCATTCATATCCTCCTTTGTTAATGACTTGATCCTCTCTTTTATTTTACCCCTGATCTCATCCACTTTCTCTTTTACA
The DNA here is from genome assembly GCA_964394755.1 of uncultured archaeon. GTDB lineage: Archaea > Aenigmatarchaeota > Aenigmatarchaeia > GW2011-AR5 > GW2011-AR5 > CAYMYT01. Next base: position 15,187 of record CAYMYT010000007.1, on the reverse strand, counting down.
GATTCGAGCATACCTTCTGCCCTTTTGAATCTTTCTTTCTCAGGCGAATCTATCGATTCATAATAATCTCCAATTCCGGCAACACTCTTTACAAGCTTATCTATTGTCACTCCCATCTCTTCAAGTTTTAGTGCTATAGTAAGAAGCCTTGCAGATGACGGCACCTCTTTAACAGGTTCTATATAACCTTCCTTTCTTTCTCCCCTGTGTACACAATTTGCGAATGTTATACAACCATCATCATTCTTTCTAACAACGAATTCTCCACCAAATTCTCTGCATTTTTCATACGCCTTATCAGATACCTCAGTACGGCACTTCTTTCTTTCTTCGCATCTAAAAGTAGGACAGCCAGAAACAGAAAAGTCTTTGATAGTATTTAGGCCTTGCTCATCACACTTCTCCTTTATTTTTTGGCGAATATCACCAGGAACTTCAGGACAAATTTCTTCACGAGGCTCGACACATTTAGGGATTTTACAGCCACCCTCATATGTAAGCTTTGGATGCAAGCCAATAGAAGTACATTTTCTAAAGGCGTCATCGATTTCACCAGGTTCAGGGCAGAATTTGTGGCTCTCAAAAGGATGCTTAATACCTCTGAATTCGCAGTTAGGGTATTCGCATCCACGTCTATCTTCTCTTAATGAAAAGTCTCCTCCTTGTTTTTTACACTGCTCTTCTAGACTCTCTATATCAACTTTAGGACACCCACGAGACTCGCACTCTACACGTGCAAATCCTCGACGATCTTTAACTTCATGACAACCTTCTGGAAGTTCAATAGGACATGGCTCACATATACAGATACCACCACCCCTTCTTCCACCGCTTTCTTTTACATAGCATGGTTTCACGCTTCCATCAGGACACGTATTCTCTACTGGACACTCGGAAAATGGTTTAGGGCAGTGATCTGAACAATAATTGTTGCACCATTGTGAACCAGATTTTTCACAATCTTCTTGATTGTAACAATTCCATGGTTGTTCTTTGCTGCAACCTCTAGTAATACATTCGTAGCCTACTATACAATATTTAGAATCATACCTATCTCTTAGTACACCATCACATGCAGGTGGCTGCGGTGGTGTAGGACATATAATTGTCTCTTTGCTTTCTATTTTGCAGTATG
>CAYMYT010000007.1:13191-13952 GCA_964394755.1 uncultured archaeon | reverse complement strand
TAGAACAGCCATCACCACTCCTTGTATTGTAATCATCACATTCTTCTCCTGGTTGTAATATACCGTCGCCACACATTTCTCTTTTACAGTATGGTGAACATCCGTCACCGCTATTTGCGTTGCCATCATCACATTCTTCGTGTTGTTGTTCAATGCCGTCACCGCATCTTTCTATTTTGCAGTATGTAGAACAGCCATCACCACTCCTTGTATTGTAATCATCACATTCTTCTCCTGGTTGCTGAATGCCATCACCGCAAATTATAGGTTTAGGGGGACATGATTGTGATTGGCAGTAATTGTTACACCAGTATGAACCAGTTCCTTTACAATCTTGTTCGTTGTAACAGTACCATGGTTGTTCTTTGCTGCATGTTTTTGAAGGAGGGCATTGATATTGCTGGCAGTAATTGTTACACCAGTATGAACCAGTTCCTTTGCATTCTGCTTCGTTGTAACAGTACCATGGTTGTTCTTTGCTGCATGTAGGTTTAGGAGGGCATGATTGTGATTGGCAGTAATTGTTACACCAGTATGAACCAGTTCCTTTGCATTCTGCTTCGTTGTAACAGTACCATGGTTGTTCTTTGCTGCATGTAGTTGTACGAGGTTTACATTCATAATATACACAGCCTTGAGGATCATAGCGTTTTTCTAGAATACCATTATCACATAGAGGTGGTGCGATCTGAGGTGGGCATGTTGTGATACATTCATAGCCTGTTATGCAGCCTTGGGGATCATAAGTATTTTTTAGTGTG